>CAYGBM010000036.1:0-60090 GCA_964348225.1 uncultured Candidatus Saccharibacteria bacterium
CTCTCCTTTTCTAGCGGTTTTTTCCTTTATTCCTTATGCGGTTTTTAAACTACTTTCCTCCTTTCTTTGTAAGATGTGATTTTTAATATTACAGCAAATAAAAAAACAAGGCAATAGCGCCTTAGATTTTTTCGCCTTAGATTTTTTATACCCTTAGATTTTTTGCCCGAATACCTTTCTATTTCTTCTGGTTCAATTCAGAGCGATCGCTACGAAATGAACCACTTTGTTTTTTTAATCTGGCGGAGTGATTTCATTGTCTTGGGGCGATTCAATCTACTCTTGGGGTGATTCAGCCCCTTCTTTTGGTGATTCAGGTGTTTCTCTAGATGATTCAATTATTTCTTGGATTCTTTCCAAGCCTGGAACAAAGCTTTTATAATCTTCTATGAATTTTCTAACAACAGGGGGCAGGTAGATAATAGCTAATATAATAGGGGTTGCTATAAGCAAAACCTTCAGCACCCCTAAGATCTTGAGCCGTAAAAGGTACTTTCTGGTTTTCTCTGTTTGTTCTAAAATCTGCTCTAAAAGATTGGTTTGGTGGTCAATTTTTTCATTTATATTTTCTCCCTCCATATTTTTTATGAATTGGCAATGCCCATTCTTTGGCGCACTTTTTTCATTGTTTCTTGAGCGATTACTCTGGCTCTTTTAGCGCCTTCAGACAAAACTTTTTCCAGAAGTTCTGGATGGAGTTCAAGCTCTTTTTTCTTCCGGCGGAAAGGCTCCATTTTTTCAATTAAAAGTTCTGTCAGTTTTTGCTTAAATTCTTGATAACCTTTGCCTTTAAATTCTTTTTCAATTGTTTTTATTGATTTACCAGAAAACAAGCTGTAAATAGTCAATAGGTTGGAAATGCCCGGCTTTTTTGCTGTATTGTATTTTACTTCTTTACCAGAATCGGTTTGAGAGGGCATTATTTTCTTTTTTATGTTTTGGGGTTCATCAAATAAAGAGATATAGGTGTGGGGTTTGTCGCTTTTTGACATTTTCTTTTTAGGATTTTCAAGCGACATAATTTTTGCCCCAGCCTTTGGCAGAATTACCTCAGGGAGCTTGAATGTTTCACCAAAGCGGTTGTTGAGTCTCCTGGCGATTTCTCTTGCTAACTCAACATGCTGTTTTTGGTCCTTGCCAACCGGCACAAGATTGGTTTGATAAAGCAGAATATCAGCTGCCATTAAAACCGGGTAATATAAAAGGCCAGCATTAATGTTTTCTGAATGCTTTTTTGATTTTTCTTTAAATTGGGTCATTCTTTGCAGGTCGCCAAGCGGAGTTACAGTGCTCAAAAGCCAGCAGAGTTCAGCGTGTTCTTTTACATTCGATTGAACAAATATAATGGATTTTTCCGGATCAACGCCAGAGGCAAGATAGGCTATGGTTTTTTCTAAAATCTTCTCTCTTAGGGTTTTTGGGTCGTAGGGCACGGTCAAAGCGTGCAAATCAACAATGCAAAAAATACACTCGTTTTGAGCTTGTAAATCTATCCATTGTTTCAAAGCGCCTGAATAATTTCCAATATGAATTTCACCTGTCGGCTGAATACCAGAGAAAACCCTCACGGGTTTTAAATTTCTAATTTCTAATTTCTAAACAATTGGAAATTAAATGATTAAAAATTCAATTAAAATTTAAAATTTCCATTCTACACTTCAATTACAACTGGTAGCACCATTGGTCTTCTTTTGGTTCTTGAGAATAAGAATTGCCCAATCTTATTTCTCAATTCATCTTTCACATAGCTCCAATTCACAGCTCCCCCAGAGCCTGCTGCTCTATCTACAATACCTATAACTTTTTTTCTTGTTTCTTTTAACAGTTCCTTGGATTCTCTCAAATAAACAAATCCTCTTGATATTATATCAGGAGAACCCCTGACCTTGCCAGCCTGTCTGTCCACAGCCACCACAATAACGAACATTCCATCTTTAGCCAATGCCTGCCTGTCTCTTAAAACCACCTCTCCGACATCTCCTATCCCTAAACCATCCACCATAACATAGTTTGAGCTAACTGTTTCTTTTGCAACCGAGATTCTTCTCTGATTTAAGTTTATTATTTGTCCGTTCTCTGCCACTATTGCGTTTTGCTTTTTAACCCCTGTTTTTTCTGCCAATTCCACATGCTTTACCAGCATTGAGTATTGTCCGTGTAAGGGTATAAAGTATTTCGGCTTCATCATTTTAAGCATTTCCAGAAGTTCCTCTTGATGGGCGTGTCCTGAAGCGTGGATATCCATCATTTGATAGTGATAGACTTTAGCCCCTTGGCGGTAAAATTCATCCTTTAAATATTGAACTGTTCTTTCATTGCCAGGAATAACTGATGAGGAAAAAATAACAGCGTCCCCTTTTTTCAGCTTTAAAAACCTGTATTCTCCAGTGGCTATTTTCATTAAAACAGCGCCTTGTTCTCCCTGAGCCCCTGTACACACAAAGGAAATCTTATCATCAGATAACTTAGATATTTGGTTGGGCTTAATGATAGTGCCTTTATTTGCTTTAATATATTTTAAGTTTCTTGCGATTTCAATATTGCTTTTCATGCTTAATCCTTCTAATACAACTTTCCTTTTGTGCTTTTCAGCTAAAGCAATAAGCTGCTGGACCCTGTTGATATGGGAAGCAAAAGTTGAACTGATGATTCTTCCTTTAGCTTCTTTGAAAATTTTATCAAGGTTTTCAAAGATTGTTTTTTCAGATAGAGAATGCCCTTCGTTTTCAGCCCCTGTTGCATCAGACATTAAAAGCAAAACCCCTTCTTTGCCAAGCTTTTTTAATCTTTTAAAATCAGTTGGCAAATCGTTAACCGGGTTTTTGTCAAACTTAAAATCAGATGTATGGCAGATATTGCCTATGGGCGTTCTAATAAATAAACCAAAGTTTTCAGGAATATTATGGTTTTGCCTGAAAAATTCAATATTAAAAGGACCCAGCTTTATTTTTGAGCCATCTTGAATTGTTTCTATCTCAAGCTTGGGCTGGTTAGGAAACTCTTCTTGCCTTTTCAAGATAATGCCTTGGGCTAGTTTTCCAGCAAAAATTCTGGGATTGCCGATTCTACCCCAACAATAGGGAATAGCACCGATATGGTCGTAGTGCCCATGGGTAATCACAGCTCCCAAGATATTTCTCTTCTTCTCTTTTAAAAAGCCGGTGTTGGGAATGATATAATCAATGCCGGGCATATCTTCTTCTGGCATGCGGAACCCAGCATCAATAATCAAAAACTTTCCCCTGTATTCAAGCAGCATCATATTCCTTCCGACCTCGCCCAAACCGCCCAAAGGAATAACCTTTAAGTTGGTTTGCCCGCCTGTCCGAGAACGAGCCTGTTTGCTGACAGGCTTTCTAGTCCTTGTTGTTTTTTTCATAAGTGCGGGCGAGAGGATTCGAACCTCCAAGGGATTGCTCCCATAAGTTCCTGAAACTTACGCGTATTCCAAGTTCCGCCACGCCCGCTTATTCCTTCAATCGTTTCTTAAACTCCTCCACAATTTTTACAGGTATTGGGTCTTGGTTGTATTCGAGGGCCAGGTAGTAAGAAACCCAGTCGCCAATCAGCAAGGTGTTGAAGATTTTTTCAAGCCTATTCTTACCCTCCATTTCTATAAAGCAAACCTCAGCTCCTTTTTCTTTGGCTAAATCAGCAAACAATCCCTTTCTTATTTTTATTCTTGGGTGGTCATCTGCCTCCTTGAAGATAATAAAGTGAAACTTGGCTTTCATGTTTGTTAAGCCAACCATTTCATTATGATTAAGTTCTGGAAAGTAGTTCCAAAAAGCCATTATTTTGGAGTTTTCATTAAGCTTTATTTTCCAAATCCGAGCCACTGCTTTAAAACCAGCTGACGAATAGACAACCGGAACCTTATCAACCAATTTTTTAGCTAGTTCTTTACCTTGTTCTTCAAACCGACCAGGCTCTAAACTTTCTGCCATTTCCAAAACCTCTTTTGATCTCTCTTCAATAATTCCTGCATTGAAAAGTATTTTCAGAAGGGCAGAGAATTGATAAGGTACCGAAAATCTTGGCTGGATTGAATCTTTTGGAATCAAGGCGATAGGCAGATTATACTTTTCAGCTAATTCCTGTAGTTTAGCACCTGTGCTGATAGCAGCAACCTTTAATCCTTTTTTAGCAGCTTCCTCATAGGCAGAGAGAGTTTCTTCGGTATTGCCAGAATAGGAAATAGCAATGATTATGCTTTTTTCGTTAGCTTGGGGTGGCAAGCCATAAGAACGGTGTATGTAAACGGGTAATTTTAAATCATGTAAATAATCCATCAGCAGAGGTCCTGGCAAAGCCGATCCTCCCATCCCACAAATCATAATCTTATCAAAATCGCCCTTAAGCTTAATATGCTTAGCCCTTTCCACCCCGACTTTAAATTGTTTTGGAGTATTTAAAATTACTTGTTTCATGTTAGAAATCGTTAATGAAGGCCTTGCCGACAACAAGGACTGAATTTACGAGTTCTTACATCCGCCGAAGCCTGAGTCCCGCACAACAGCAAGCTGTATGCGGGGTAAACTCCGCGAAGGCGTAGGCGGGTATCTCATTATTTTCTTTTTGGATATAGACTTTTTTATTAATTTCCGTTGACAATGTTATCGTATTCAGAGATGACCTCTCCTGTTAAGGCATCTAATAGGGCATCTTTGTGGACAGGCTCTGCCATTTTCACCAACCAGACAAGTTTATCGGGTGGGAGAATATAGAGCTTAGGTTCTTCAAAGAAGTTAATGCTTTCTGATTTGTAATGCGTTCTTGCTGTTTGCTTTACTTCCGATCCAGAGATTTTAGGAGTAGTGGGGGCTGTAATATTAGGATACCAAGAGTGCTTTAAGCCATAAATATCGCCATAGTTTGTCATAGAGATTTGCCCGAAAGAATAATAAACAGGAATATTGTTAAAATCTTGGTGATAAGCGATTACAAAGGAGGCGGTTATTTTATCAACGACAACCTCTCTAATGTCTTTGATTCCTAACTCTTCTTTTAAAAGCTCAAGAAAACCCAGGGCTGTCTCTTTTGCTTTTTCTTGGTTGAGAGGACTATCTTTACTTGATGTTTGCGGTTTAGCTCTTGCTAGATTAACCGATAATCCTTTTGAGGTATCAATATTAATAAGTTCCCACTCTATATTAGTTTTTTGCAGTATTTTTTCTTTGATTGGTTCATTATTGGCGACATATGTTTCTGGTTTAGCACTTACCACACACTGGTTGTTTTCGCATTTTGCTTGGCTGTTGGTTAGGTCAAGCACACAGGGCTTACAAGTTGCCTCACAACTTGTTGTCAAAGCATCGAGCTCTTGCCATTTATTTTTGTACTTTTTATTGATAGCTCTTACGCATGCACATTCACAGATTGCATCTGGTGGTGCAGATGATGATGCAGTAGCACTGCAGCAGGGATTAGTTATTTCAACTATTAAGCAATCCTCATCACTAGAGCAACCCGTTAAGCTCTCTTTACGTGGGATTAGAGGGCCTGTTTTTTCAGGTAGATATTTGTAAATAACCATCCCAGCGGCAACGACAAGGACTGCTGCCAAGACCCCATAAATTATTTTTTTGTTTTTGGACATAGCAGTAAATTTAAAAATTGTTAGGCAGGGGTCGGATTCTTGCGCGGTTTTCGGTTAAAAAAACAAATTTATTATTAAGATTCTGCTTGCTGTTTTTTAAAAAGGCGCTTAAAACTTTGTTAATGCTTTTAGGAGATTCATCTCTTAGTCTTAATAAAATAATCCCGCAACAGGGTAGGCGGTCGCGGAAGACAAAATGGGCAAAATCTTTGTCTAAGGTAACAATGACTCTATTTTCTTTGTTCGCTATCGTTAAGAGTTCTTTATCGTCAATACCCCTAAAATTTTCTATGCTTGATTTAAGATTATAATTTTTCTTTTTTAAAAAACCAGCTACTTTTATACCGATGTTTTCATTAAGAAGCAGATTCGGCTTAGACATAGTGCTTGGCTTTTTGGGGTACAAGGGGAAAAACCTTCTCTTCTTCAATGGTTTGAGCAGCGTATTCTAATGCGGCTCTGATATCTTCTTTCTTAAGATGAGGATGGTTCTCTAAGATTTCTTGCTCGGTCATTCCTTGGGCCAACAAACGTAAAATTAACTCAACTGTGATGCGAGTTCCTTTTATCACTGGTTTGCCAACCATTATTTTAGGATTTACTACTATTCTGTTTTGATATTTGGTTACCATATTTAAACATTTTACAATAGTTTCCCCTTGATTTCAATGTTTTTCCAAACTAATTTTAAATTGTTTTGGAATACTTTGAATTATTTGTTTCATAAACCAATTGTTAAGGTTATAGAGTTTCTTTTTACCTTTGGTACTTTATTGTGATGGGCTTGTCTAGGATTACAGGGGAGCCATTATGCTTTAGATAAAGTTTTACTGTTATCAGTATCTTATCTCCCCATTGCAAGGACTCTTTAAGTTGCGTCAAATCAATTGTAAAATAGCCCGTAGTGAAGGATTTTTTTCTTATTTCTTCTGACAATAAACCAAGCAAAACGAGGTTTTTTTCTTCAAGTGGGTACCATTCTCGTGGTACGGTAGTGGTGCCTAATTTTTCTTGGAGCTTTGTTAGTTCTCTTTTCTCTAAAGCCCTAAATTCTTTTAGCTCTTTACCAATAGCCTCTAAATTTTTATCTACTTGAAAAAGTTTAATTTGTTTTTTATTTTCATCAAGGATTTCAATTTTTTCTAATAACAATTCATCTTTGGTTTCACAAATATGAGCTACTGTGGCATAAAACATCGTTAATTTATTGGAAACCGGGTTAGGCCCGAATTCTAATAAGATCCCTTCTTGAAGTAAGTATTGATTTTCACCAGGAGAGATCTCAATTTCTGTGAGAGGAGGAGTACTTGTTCTTTTAATTAAAAACCAACTGGTTCCCCCAATGACTAAGAGGATAATTACCAAAATCCCGTAAATTATTATTTTCTTTTTGGACATGGTGAACGAAGGAAAAAGTGAAAACTATTTAATCTCAAATTCGTTGGAGTAAACAGAAAGTTTTTCTGCGTCTGGGGGGATTGGAATGCTTTGGATCTCTAAGTCCTCTGGATTAAAGGGATGATAATAGTCAAAGCGGATTCGGTAAGTGCCTTCTTCAATCTGTTCATCACATTCTTTGTATTGGGTCCAAGGGCGTTCAATTGTTTCTCCTGGATTTAGCTCCAGAGGACCTGGCGTTTCATAAAGGCAGCTGATATCGCAAGCGCAGACGCTTTTAACTGCTATTTCCTCCCAGCTTTCTGCTATTTTGTTTTCAATAGAGAAGGGAAAAAGCGCTGCATTATTTACTCTATTCCAATAGCTGACAGTATCTGGAGAGCCATTTTTTATTGTTATATTAATTATTTCTCCAGTAGCGTATTCTGACTTGTCTGTTATTACAGTGATGCTTTCAATTATCCTCATCTTTTTCACGATTAGATAAGGGGGTCCTCCGTCAACCGGATAACCTTCTTTGAGAGTACCTTCCACTTCCACTGTTTTGTTGAGGTATTGATTGAGGTCAACTGCTTCACTTGCTAAAGCGTATTTTATCTTCTCATTTTCAGATAGAGTATGGGTGCCATACATCCAAGCGGAAATTTCTAGCTTTTCAATCGTTCCAATTGCTTTTATTGTTTCAGGAATTTGTGGTTGGCCATTGGTTGGTGGTTGTCCATTCCCATTCTCAGGCGTTGTTGGGGGTTGACCGTTAGTGGGGGGTTGTTCTGGAGGGGGTTGTTCTGAGGGTTTTGTCATAACGAATGCAGCCATTCCTCCTCCCAGCAATATAACAATTATAAGGAGGCCTAGTAATGAACCCATGCCTTTCTTGTAATGTGTTTTTGATTTGGTCATATTTTTTATCGAAAATTGTTATCTCCAAACCCTTTGGGTTTTGACATACCAATTTTCTATTGTTGAGAACCTTTTGGCTGGCTCGGTTATTTTTTCAATATTATAGCCCTTTATTTCAGCGCCTAGCATATAGACGAAGTCAGGCCTTACCAAGAATATCGCTGGCAAGTCTTCAATTATTATTCCTTGGAACTCTTCTAAGCTACCTTGTTTTTCTTGAGCATCTGAGGTGCTTCTGGCTTTGTCCAGGGCTTGATCAGCTTGTTTTGATTCATAGCTTGAGATATTCAAACCAGGGTAATCTTTTTGGCTTGAATGCCAGAAAGGAAAAGGATCGGGAATTGAACCCAGGGCTTCGCCAAAAAGCAAGGCTTCAAAGCTTCTGTTAGCTAAAACATCTGTTTGGAGGTCGGAAAGTGAAACTTTTTCGATACTAACGCGAATACCTATTTCTTCCCAATTCTTTTTTATAGCTTCAGCAATTTCTATCAAGGGAAACTTATCGCACGTTACCAAGGTGATTTCTAAGGGCACTATTTCTTTTGGTTTTTCAAAGCAGATTTCGTTAAGTTTTTCTCTGGTCATTGGCTTCACATCGCCTGTGCCTTTTGTTAAACCAATTGGTTTTAATATATCTTCTGCATACTTTTCTTGAAAGCGGATTACAGCAGCCTTGGTTTTGGGTCCAAAATAACCCGTAACCTCACCGTCTGGATAAACCTCAGGGTCTTGAGCTAAACATTCTTGCAGTTTTGTTACATCCTCGCCTTGGCTTCCCTGTACCAAGTTTCTTTTGAAGGTGAACAGGGCTTGTTTATCTATGGTTTTTTCTCTTTGTTTTGTTTCTGGATTTAAAACAAATCCTTCAGCATCTAATATTTCTTCAGCTTTTACTTTGTCAAAATCATAGGTTTTAGAAGATGGCTCAAAACCGAAAAAATCTGGCAGAATGGGAGAGTTAATCTCTTTGCCTTTGTCCAAAAATACATTCTGGAGAATCTCTTTTTTGTTTAAGCTTAAAGCTAAAGCTTCTCTTAATTCTTTTTCAGAAAAAATATTTTCTGATGCAAAATTAAAGAAGACAGCAAAATATCTTGGTATAGAAATTGCATAAGCCTTGAAAAAGTTCTTTGGTATGTTTTTGAAATATTTTGGGTCAGTAAGTGAAAAACCGTCAATTTCGCGCATCTGGGCTGCCCTTAAAAGTTCTTCAGGGCTTTGATAGAAAGAGAAAGACAGTTCTTGTAGAAATGGTTTTTTGCTGTAATAGTTGTTGTTTCTTTCGAAAGTCAATTTTTTAACATGCCCTGACTTTTCTTGCGTTACCTCTTTAAATTTAAAAGGACCTGAACCAATCAGATATTCTTGGGAGATTAGGCTCCAGGGCAGGTTTTCTGGAGAGATATCTTCAAAGATGTGTTCTGGTAAAATCTTCACCGTAAGATTTTCCAAGAAGCCAGAATATTTTTTAGGCAATCTAAAACGTACTCCGTTTTCTGAAATTTTCTCAACCGTTATACCTCCCCATTTAATTCCAAGAGGGCTGTCATATTGAGGATCTTGCAGGAGGTTGATTGTGAAAATAACATCATCAGCCTCTAACTTTTCACCATCATGCCAAAGAACATCTTTTTTTAAGTAGACCTCAAAGATTTTCCCCTCTTCTTTTTCTTCTATTCTTTCTGCTAAGTCATTAATTAACTCTCCCTTTTCGTTGTATTTCATCAGACCAGAAAACAAAATTTCAACTAGATCCCTGTCAACGTCTTGGGTAGAAAGATAGAGCGGGTTAATAAACCTGGGCTGGCCTATTACCCCTTCTGTGTAAATGCCACCATGTTTGGGGGCAATTTTTGTATTGCTGAAATAAAAATTAACCCCCAGAGAGATAGCTGAAACAAGAAAGATCAATCCAAGTAAAAAGAAAAAAAACTTCTCTTTTCTATTGAGCACTCTAAAAAATTGCCTCCATTGCTTGCGGCTCGGAAGCTTACCGGTTCTTTTTAACTTGAATTTGCCTTTTGACATGTGGAGCTTAAACACAGCCATTTACTTTTTGAAAGAAGTTTTCTGTTCTGTGCGAGAGTCAAGGTTTTTGTTGCGAAGCTTAGCCAGCAAGATTCAATAAAGAGAGAATTAAAAATAAAACACCGAGGACCACAGTTGCCCAAAAGATTTTTTTTTCAATCCCCCTTCTCTTAAGATAAAATCCTCCTCCTCCCCCGAAGGCGCTTCCCAAAGCTGTTCCTCTTTGCTGCAATAGTATACAAACAACTAGTCCAAGAGAAACTGCAAGCTGCAAAATTAAAAAAACGTTTTTTAACATAATATTTCAATCTTATATTAGCTAGTCTTTTTTCTCTTTGCTGAATTTTGGCACAAAGAAGTTTAAAAGACAAATTAAAAGGCTGGTGAGGAAAAGAGCCTTCAAGTTTACAATTTCTATTTCCGAAAAAAGCAGGTCTATTCCCCAGACAATACCCATATTAATCACTAAACTAAAAAGGCCGAATGTCAGCCACCTTATGGGTAATGTTATCAGGTTGATAATCGGCTTAACAAAAAAGTTAATTAAACCAAGCACCACCCCAGCCAGCAGTAAAACTTTAAGGGATTCGGAAAAATCTCCCTCTACTTTTACTCCAGGCACAAGCGCCACAGCTATAATAAGCCCTAGCCACCCAGCCACAATACACGCTATAAGGCCTTTGATCTTCATATTTACATTGTATCTAAATAGATTCTAATGTCAACAAATACTATTGGTTTAAAAAACTATGCCCCTTATTTAGTTAAAACTTCCTTTCTTAATTGCTTGTGGTACTTTATAGCGAAGCGATGGGCTTCGTCTCTGATGTGTAAAATTAGGTTTGAAACTTCCTGGGGAAGGTTTTTTAGCAAAATAGGTTTTCTTTTTCCTTGCATAAAAAGCTCGTTTTTTCTTTTAGCTAAAGCAATTACTTTTATTGTTTTATTGTTCAATTGTTTCATTGTTAAATTGGCTGCATTGAGTTGGGCTTTGCCACCATCTATCAGAATAATCTGTGGCAATGCCCATTCAGTATGCTTGAAGCGCCGACTTAAAATCTCTTTGAGCATAGCGATATCATTGACCTTGCCAGAAATCTTGATTTTGAATTTTCTATAGTCTTTTTTACTGGGCTTGCCTCTTTCAAAAACAACCATTGCGCCTGTTGCTTGCAAGCCCTGGATATTTGAAACATCATAGCCCTCAATTCTCTTTATTTTGTTTCTTACACCCAAAATCTTTCTGAGCACCCTTTCTGTTTTTTGCCAGCCTATTATTTCTTTCTTTGGCAGTTCTTGAAGAATATGGGCATTTTCAAAAACATTTTCCAAAGCATTTATTTGATCTCTTATCATAGCTGCTTTTTCAAAATCCTGCTTTCTTGATGATTCTTTCATTTCTTTTTTAAGGTTTATCAAAACCTGTTTTTTCTTGCCTTGTAAAACCCTTACCAGATTTTTTATATTCTCATTGTATCCTTTTAGCACACCATATCCTTTCTGTTTCAAATTCTGCCGATCGGCACGAATTGAACCACAGGGAATGGGGCAGAGGCCAAGCTCGTAATACAAGCAAGCTTTTTTAGGTAGAGTGCGGCAGGTTCTATAAGGAAAAACCCTTCTTAAAATTCTAAATGTTTTCTTTAAGGCTTTGCCATCAACAAAAGGTCCAAAATAAGAATACCCTTTTTGTTTCTGTTTCAAATCGTGCCGATCGGCACGATTTGAAACGGGTTGTTTTGGTTGTTTTTGGTGGATTATTCGGTGGATTATTTGGTGGGTTATAAAGACTCTCGGCAAGTCCTCTTTAGTTATAGCAACGAAAAGGTAGTTTTTATCATCTTTCCACATTACATTGTATTTGGGCTGGTATTTTTTAATTAGTTCTGCTTCCAATAAAAGTGCTTCAATTTCAGATGCAGTTTTTATATAGCCGACTTTTTCAGCTTCCTGAATAAAAAGATTACCCTTGAAACCGGGCTGTGAAAAATGATTTTTAACTCTCTGTCTTATATTAGCTGCTTTTCCAATGTATAAAAAATCCCTATCCTTTTTAAAGGCATACACCCCTGTTTTTTTCGGCAAAGAGTTTATTTTATTTTTCCCTAAAAGCTTGAATTTTTTCATAGCTTGTTTAATATTAATCTATGTTGTTTGAGAATACAATGTGAGAGGAGGTGGCAATATGGCTATAAAACTTAGAGTCTCTCAGCCTGGAGAGAATCCGGATGTTGTCGAGATCATCTTGCACCCTGACGTGATAAGACTAACCAAGAGAGACGGAGAGGAACTCGGTAAACCGGAAGAGATAGGTAAGGGGAAGATGGTTATCATACCCATTACGGCCGAGTTTGAGATTGAAGGCCTGGTCGGAGCTTGAAGTCGAAGAGACGGCACGAGATCCAGTGTGTCGCCTCTTTTATTTTTTCTCAAAAAGTATTATAATAAACCTTACCTTATGAAACAAGATGTTGTTAAAATTAGAGGAGCTAGGGTTCATAATCTTAAGAATATAAATGTTGATATTCCAAAGAACAAGCTCGTGGTTATCACCGGGGTTTCAGGTTCTGGGAAATCATCTTTAGCTTTTGACACTTTATACGCTGAGGGTCAAAGAAAATATGTTGAAAGCCTATCTTCTTATGCCAGGCAGTTTCTAGGAATGATGCAAAAGCCTGATGTTGAGAGGATTGAGGGCATATCCCCTGCTATTTCTATTGACCAAAGAAAAGCAGCCCATAATCCCCGTTCAACCGTGGGCACAACAACTGAAATCTATGATTATTTAAGAGTGCTTTTTGCCAGAATTGGAATACCTCATTGCCCGAAATGCAGCAGAAAGGTTTCCCGTCAAACAGTGGACCAGATTGTTGAACAAATCTTGAAGCTGCCAAAAGGCAAGGAGATTTTTATTTTAGGCCCGGTAGTGAGAAGCAGAAAGGGTGAGCACAGGGCGGTTTTGGAAGAAATAGAGAGAGGGGGCTTTGTGCGCTTAAGAATTGATGGGGTGGTTCAAAGAATTGAAGAGGCTTTAGTCAGAACATTAGATAGAAAGAAAAAGCACAATATTGAAGTTGTGGTTGATAGGCTGATCGTTAATAAAGATTTGGATAGGTCGCGCCTGGTTGATTCTATTGAAACTGCTCTAAGGCTGGGAAAGGGCTTAGTGATGGTGAGCCAGCAGCAAACCAAGCAAAGAAAAAAAGGGGAAGATTTAATTTTCTCTGAACATTTTGCTTGCGAGTATTGCAATATTTCTTTACCAGAGATTGAACCTCGTTTGTTTTCCTTTAACTCTCCTTACGGAGCTTGTCCGGCTTGTCAGGGTCTAGGCAGAAAGTTAGAGGTGGCTCCTGAACTGGTAATTCCCAACAAGAATCTTTCAATTGCTGAAGGGGCGATTTTCCCTTGGGCTCGCGCCTCCCATAAGGTAGGCAGGCAGAGTTGGTTTTGGCGAGTTTTAGAAGGAGTCGCTGAAAGATATAATTTTTCTTTACAAGAACCCGTAAAAGATTTACCAAAAAAAGCAATAGATGTTTTACTATATGGCGACGGCGGGCCCGTGCCCGACAGGCTTTATACAAGTTCCTGGTTTGAAGGAATTGTGCCGAATCTAGAAAGAAGATACTGGCAAACAGATTCTGAAGCAGTGAGAGAGGAAATTAAAAAATATATGAGAGAGAGGAGATGCGAAAAATGCCAGGGCAAAAGGTTAAAAAAAGAAGCATTAGCTGTGAAGCTGGCTGGACGTTCAATTGACCAAGTAGTAGAAATGAGCATTGCTCATGCCAAAACCTTTTTAGGGTCAGACCTAGGTCTGACCCTGGCAGATAAAAAGATTGGGCAGGGTTTGCTTAAAGAAATTATTAACCGCTTAGGCTTTCTGCTTGATGTTGGTTTAGATTATTTAACGCTCTCTCGTGAAACAGCTACCTTGGCTGGCGGGGAAGAACAAAGGGCAAGGCTGGCTACCCAGATTGGCTCTAAGCTAACCGGTATTTTATATATCCTAGATGAGCCTTCAGTTGGTTTGCACCCAAGAGACCAAGGGCGTTTGGTTAAAACATTAAAGAGCTTAAGGGATTTGGGCAACACAGTTATCGTGGTTGAACACGATCCATTAACGATTGGCGAGGCTGATTGGATAATTGACATAGGACCTGGAGCTGGCAAGCACGGGGGCAGGGTGATTTTTGAAGGAACACCCAAGCAGCTTCCAAGAGCCAGCACTTTAACCGGTAAGTACTTCTCAGGCAGAATGAAAGTAAGCGAAAAAATAAAATCTAAAGAGGAAAAGCCAGACTTTAAAACTAAAAACTGGCTAGTTATTAAAAATGCTCAAGAGCATAATCTTAAAAATATAGACGCGAAGATTCCCTTAGGCAGGTTTGTTTGCGTAACAGGTGTTTCAGGTTCTGGCAAAAGCAGCTTGGTAAATGATATTTTAGCTAGGGCTTTGTATCAAAGATTTTACAGCTCAAAAGAGGAGCCAGGCAGACACAAAGAAATTTTAGGCACTGAACTTCTGGATAAGGTTGTTTTGGTTGACCAATCGCCTATTGGCAGAACGCCACGAAGCAATCCAGCAACTTACACCGGCGCTTTCAGTTATATCAGGGACTTTTTTTCTAAAACCAAAGAATCCAGAATCAGAGGCTACAAACCAGGACGTTTCAGCTTTAATGTAAAAAGCGGCAGGTGCGAGGCTTGCGAAGGCCAAGGGGTTAATAAAATTGAAATGTATTTCCTGCCAGATGTTTATGTTACGTGCCAAGAATGCAAGGGTAAAAGATACAACAAAGAAACCTTAGAGATTGATTATAGAGGTAAAAACATTTCTGAGGTTTTGGAAATGACAGTAGAGGAAGCTCTAGATTTTTTCAAAGTAATTCCTGGCCTTAAAAACAAGCTCCAAATCTTGTATGATGTTGGGCTCGGCTATATTGAGCTCGGGCAGCCAGCCCCTTCTTTGTCGGGCGGTGAAGCTCAAAGGGTAAAATTAGCAACAGAGCTTTCCAAAAAAGCAACAGGCAAAACATTATATATTTTAGATGAACCAACCACTGGCTTGCACCCTGATGATATAAAAAAGCTGTTGTTTGTTCTCAAAGCCTTGGTTAATAAAGGCAACACAGTGCTTGTGATTGAACATAATATGGATTTAATCAAGGGCGGGGCTGATTGGATTCTTGACCTAGGTCCGGAAGGAGGAGAAAAGGGCGGCTATATTGTGGCTGAAGGCACAATTCAAGACATTATTAAATCCAAAAAAAGCTACACTGGAAAGTATTTGAGAAGGCAAATTGGGTAGGCAGAAATAGAAATACCTTTGTCTCTGTTATTGCAATGAAACAGGGCGTTCGTGTGACGAACACCCTGTTTAGATGAGTCTTCTGTGGGTTAGCCTACTGGGTTAGTCTACTGGGTTAGCCTACTGTGCCTCCTTGATCATGGGGCTTACAGCAAGGTCCTTTTATATACCCCGTAGCACTTCCCCAGCCTGCTTTGATTGTGATTTTGACCAATGCGAAGGTCTTATTTTCATCAACCTTAAAGCAGGCTACCCATGTGAATACTTTATCTGGTTCTTCCTTTTCTTTTTTCTTTTCCTCTGGCGGCTCTGGGAAACCCTCTATCTTGCGCCACAATCCACAGATTTCATTGTGGATTTCAGCATTACTCAAGTCGGCTTTCCCAGATTCCCTGGTGATCTCATAACACCATTTCTTTTTGAAGACAATCTTAAAGACTGTTTCACGTTGGTGTCTGTCAACCACCGTCAAGGTCACTGAATCAAGCAGTTCTTCCCCTGTGATGACGGGGGCTGGATTCCCCATATCGTCTATGGGGTCAACAGCTATCTCCTCGAATGTACAACCAACCATACCCACCAAAAGACAAAAACTACAGAACAACAAAGCTTTTTTCATACAGTCCTCCTTTTGTATGTGCCGCTTCAAAACCCTATTTTCTCATTTTCAAACTTCTTACCCAAAACATATAATTTTTTTAGCTTTTTGTCAATGGAAATGGGTTAAGAATAGGTAGGGGAAAGTTTAAAAATCTATTGGGGGTTGATTTTTTTTGCAAGCTGGGTATAATAAAGTCTATTTTGGGCTGATTTTAATTTTAGAGCAAGAGTTTTATGCAGGAATTACCTAAGATATTAAAACACGAGCAGGAAAAACAAGAAGCCATAGACAAAGCGCGCAAAGATGCGAAATCAGAGATTGAGAGAAAACAACAGGAATTGGCTGGAAAACTGGAAAAAGAGTCTTTTCTGCCAGATCAAGAAAAACAAAGGATTTTTGCATATAAAAAGGAAAGGATTGCTCAAATAGAGGAATCTGCCAAGCAGATGCTGGAGCAAGCGATCAAAGAACTCGAAAAAAAGCAGGAAGAGAATTTTGAAAAGGCGGTTGACTTTGTGGTCAATCAATTGATAGGCGCTCGATAATTATTTTTATCGGGGTTTTTTAATTTTTACCCAGCACTTTTTTTGAAAAGTGCTGGGTGTAAGAATCTGTAACACGAACAGCCCATAAAGCTTTACGTGCTGTTCGTTAACAGCTTCTAACATGTTAGAGGTTGCAAAAAAATATATTTTGGCCTTTCCTAGGGACAAAGAAAAAGATATTTTGGATTTGATTGAAAAGAATCAAGGTATTGAGGTGATTGAGGAAAAAGAAAATAAAACAAGCCAGAAAAAAGAGAATATTGAAAAATTACTTCAACAAACTGACTATCTGATTTCCTCTTTAGAGTTTGTTATTTCTTTTCTTAACCCTTTCAGCAAGAAAATCTCCCTTGTTGAAAAAATAAAGCATCCAAAGATTGTTATTGAAGAGAGTTTATTGAGGGGCTTTAAGCAAAAAGAGAAAATCAAGGCTTTAATTCAAAGAGTAATTGAAATTGAAAAAGAAATGGAGGGCTTGGAACGGCAAAAAAAGGAACAAGCAGAGAAATTAAAAGAGCTTGATAATTTCGGCAACCTGGATTTTGTGCCCCAAGACACAGAATACACTTTTTGTTCGCTAGGGTTTGTTTTGCAAAATCAGATTGAGAAAATTACCAAGCTTGCTTTAAAAAATGGCTTTTATCTTAGAGAGTTGCAACGCACACCCAGCAAGTTGTTCTTTTTGTTGGTTGGGGTTCGGGCACAAAAGGGCAAGGCCCTTGAATTATTAAAAGAATGCAGGGGTGAGGTGCTTTCTTTTAATTTTCAAAAAGCTCCTGGTGAAGAAAAAGCGCTTATTTTGCAGAGCCTTAAAGAATCCCAAAAAAAGCTCAGCAACCTTAAAAAAGAGCTTTCAAGAATGGCTGTTTCTCTTAAGGATTTAAAGATTTATTACGACCTTCTTTGTTTAGAAAGAACCAAGCTCGGAATTAAGCTAAGAAGTCTTGATGAGGGATTTTTAAACTATATTTTGTTTTGGGCTCAAGAAAGAAAGAAAAAAGAACTTGATAAAAAACTTAGGCTGCTTTCTTCAGAAATTACAATTGTTGAAACAAATCCTGAAAAAGGAGAGGAGCCGCCTGTAATTCTGGAAAACAGCAAGGCAGTTAAACCCTTTGAATATGTTACTGGCATTTTTGGTTTGCCAAGAGGCAATGAGATTGACCCCACCCCTTATCTTTCTTTGTTTTTTATCTTGTTCTTTGGGATATGCATTACAGATGCTGGCTATGGACTATTACTTGCTTTGTTTACTTTACTGCCCTTGATTTTCCTGAAAGACCTTTTTAAAGACACAAAGCTTATGAAGCTTTTATTTTACGGGGGAATCTCCACCTTTGTGGTGGGTGTGTTGTTTGGTGGGTATTTTGGCATGTCTTCTGCTTTGGTCAGCAAAATTCCTGTTTTGAGAAATCTTAAAATGATAGACCCGATTGAAGACACGGTTTTGTTTATGGGCATTGCTTTTGGCTTGGGTTATTTGCAGTTGCTGTTTGCTCAGGCTGTTAAGATAATTTCTGGCAAGCGCAACAAAAACAAGGATATGTTATTCAGTGGAATTGCTTGGGCAGCTCTTTTGGTTTTTTTTGGGATAATGGGAGCTTCAATGAAAGTGCCTGGCTTGAAAAACTTTGGAATTTTTGGCATATTAGCTTCTGGAGTTGGTTTAATGCTTGCTGAATCAAGAGGCCAGAAGATATTTTTAAAGCCTCTGGCTGGTGGAGTAAAGATATTGCAGGGGTTAATTAATGTTATGTCTGATATTCTTTCTTATTCCCGGTTAATGGCTTTGGGATTGGCAACGGCTGTAATTGCTTTGATTGTTAACCAAATAGCCCTTTTGTTCGGTGATATGATTCCCTATGTTGGCTGGGTGGTGGCTGTTTTGATTTTGATTGGCGGGCATATTTTTAATTTAGGAATAAATGCTTTAAGTGGATTTATTCATTCAGGAAGGCTGCAGTTTGTTGAATTCTTCCCCAAGTTTTTAGAGGGGGGAGGAAAAAGGCTGCAGCCGACAAAGTCGGAATTAAAATATATAAAGGTTGGATAAAGCAAAGAATTTTCAATTTCTAATTTTCAATTTTCAAACAATTTTCAATTGACTAATTTTCAATGAAGTGAACTGTTGAAAGGTCAAGTCATTGAAACATTGAAAATTGTTTAGAAATTAGAAATTGAAAATTAGAAATTTAATTTATGTTAGGTTTAGCTTTAGCAATTTTAGGGGCGGCTCTTTCAGTGGGCTTGGCAGGAATTGGTTCTGTTATCGGGGTTGGAAAAAGCGGCCAGGCTGGCTCTGGTTTGGTTTCTGAAGAGCCAGAGAAATTTGGAAAGGTTCTGCTTTTACAAGCCTTACCCTCTACCCAAGGGATTTACGGATTTATTGGCGCTTTTTGGGTGATAATAAAACTTGGGCTCTTGGGCGGTGATTTACCCACTATTACTTGGCAGACAGGCTTGGCAATTTGTTTGGCTTGTTTGCCCGTTGCCTTGAACGGGCTTTTCTCTGGTATTTTTCAGGGTAAGGTTTCGGTTTCAGGTATGAATATCGTTGCCAAACAAGTGCAGGAATCAGGCAAGGGCGTGATTATGTCAGCCATGGTTGAAACCTATGCTGTTTTAGGGCTGCTTGCCACCATTCTTTTGATTCAGGGAATAAATATTGGATCTTAGAAGCTCGGAAGCTTGCCTCAGGGAGCACGGCGTCGGTCAATGTGGTAATAAATAACTATTGTCCGACCGCGCCTGTCTCTCGCCGAGCCTCCCAAGCTTAAAGCGTGGTGGGCTCGGCTGCGAGACGCTCCCCTCGGCAACCTTCCTCGCTTCTTGTGGACCCCTTGGGGCGGGATTTCCGTTATGTTAGATAACATTTTTCAAGCGATTGATAAACGGGCAGATGAGGAAATTCAAAAGATTCTCCAGGAGAAAGAGAAGGCTTTGTTGGATTTGGAGAAAAAGCACAGAGCAAGCTTTCAGAGCAGGAGAGAGTCAGAAAAAAAGTTCCTCAAAGAGCAAACCGAGAAAGAGATTGAAGAATTTAAGCAGAAGAAAGATTTAGACATAAATTTCAAGCTTCAAGAGGAAAAGCAGAAGACAATTAAAAAGGTCTATGAGAAAGCAGCCAAGACGATTTCTGAGCTGAAAGACAGGAAGTTTGAGGGTTTAATTAAAAAATTAGCTAGGCTTTTACCTGAGAAATTGAATGGTGAAATAAGAGCTGGCAGGCGTACAGCCTCTGTCTTAGAAAAAATATTGGCTGAGAGGAATGTTTTGATAAAGGATGACTTGAAAGAAGAAGGGTTTATTGTTCATTCTGATACCCTTGAGATAGATATGAGAATTCCCCAGCTTTTGAAAGAACTTGAGGAGAAAATTAATCCCGAGGTTGTAAAAATATTATTTTAATAAGAAAATAATTATGCTTGAGCTTGCTTCTGGTACAATAAATGTTTTGGAAAAAAAGGTTTTTGACAGGCTTGACCGGGAAAGAATGCTGAAAGCCCCGGATTATGGAACTGCTTTTTCCGTACTTTTTGATACAGATTTGGGAGAGATCGCCTCTGAACATAAGGATATTGAGAGGATTCTTGAAAAAGACATGGTTAATTTAAAAAATGTCCTTTCCAGGCTTTTAGGAGAAAAAGAAGAATTGCCTTGCTTGCTTTTTTTGAAGTTTGATGCTGTAAACTTGAAGATCTTTTTGAAGAGGCATTTGAAAAAAGAAGAAGTATCAGATATTGAGCCGTTCTCTTTTGCTGTGGCTCTGCCAGAAAAAATGGGAAGAGTAGTTGAAAGGGTTTTGTCAACAGCTTCAAGCAAAGCATTAAGCAACAGAGATAAGAATATTGTCTCTGAAATAAACAGCTTTGTCAGCAAGATGATTGAATTAAGCATTGAGGATTTAACTCAGCCCTTAGCTGAAGTTAGTTCTGAAAGGATTGAAACAGCAGTGGATAAAGCCTATTTCAAAGTGAAAATTGAGCTTGCTCAAAGAACCCACTATTTTCTGGCAGACATTACAAGAATGGAAATTGACATCAGCAATATTAAGAGTCTGCTTCAGCAGAGAAAAAATGGCAGGAAATTGGAATTTATTTCAGGGGGCAATTTGCAGCTTGAAGAATTGAAAAAGCTCTTAGAACTTAAAGAGGGAGAAATCTTCCAGGATTTGAAAAGATTTTTTGAGGTTTTTGGTTTATCTCTTTTAATAGAGGAATTTGCTAAAGAAAAATCAAAAACACTTTTGGAAACCCAGTTGAAAAGTTTTTTGAGCCGAAAGGTTTTTGAAAAAGCAAAAGAAACAGGGGTTGGGGTTGAAAAGATTTTAGCCTTTTTTCAAAAAAAGATTAATGCCCAAGCCAACATCAGGTTAATTTTATTCAGCAAGAGAAACAATCTTTCTTTTAAGGAAATTGAAAAAAATTTATTGCCTTTATGATATATGAAAATAGGTATCTTGGGTGAAAAAAAATCGGTTTTAGCTTTCAGAGCTTTAGGAGTTGATACTTTTGGGATAGATACTAAAGAAGACTTAATAAAAGCAAAAGAGAGAATTAAGAGTGAAGACTTTGCTGTTTTGTTTATAACTGAGGATGTTGCTGGAGCTTTTGAAAAAGAGGCTGAGGAGATTTACCAGAAAACCCTGCCTGCTGTTTTAGTAATCCCTGGGGTTAAAGGCAAGGGGGAAAAAGGCAGACAAGGCTTAAAGAAGATTTTAGAAAGAGCCCTGGGGAGCGAAATGGTTCAGTTAAGCTAGTAAGCTAGTAAGTTGGTAAGTTATCAGCCTACGGTTTAACAGTTTAATTCATATGCAAGAACAAAATCAAAATATAGGGAAAATAATAAAGGTGGCAGGGCCTCTTGTTGTTGCTGTTGGATTGCCCGAGGCTAAAATGTATGAGGTAGTAAAGGTTGGTGAAGAAAAACTGATTGGTGAGGTCATTAGAATTGAAAGGGGCGAGGTTTTTATTCAGGTTTATGAAGAAACCTCGGGTATAGGGCCTGGGGAGAGGGTTTATTTAACAGGCAATCCTTTGACAGTAGAATTAGGGCCTGGTTTGCTTTCAAATATTTACGATGGCATTCAAAGGCCATTAAAAGTTTTGGTTCAAAAGGCTGGAAACTTTATTACCAGGGGCATTGAAGCTGAAGCTTTGGATAATAAGAAGAAATGGCACTTTAAGCCCCAGAAAAAGGAGGGTGAAAAAGTAGAGGAAGGGGATGTTTTGGGAGAGGTAACAGAAACAGAGATTTTATCTCATAAAGTAATGGTTCCTCCTTTTATCGAAAAAGGCACTCTAAGTTTTGTTGCTAAACAAGGTGATTACACGATTTCAGATGTTATAGCAAAAATTAAACATAAAGACAGAGAGGAAGAAATTAGGCTATCCCATAAATGGCCTATTAGACAGCCACGACCCGTTAACAAAAAGCTGCTTCCCAACAAAGGATTGGTTACAGGGCAAAGAGTGATAGACACATTTTTTCCTATGGCAAAAGGAGGGGCTGGGTGTGTGCCAGGTCCCTTTGGTAGTGGGAAAACAGTGGTTCAACATCAACTTGCAAAATGGGCTGACGCTGACATTATTGTTTTTGTGGGGTGCGGGGAGCGAGGCAATGAGATGACCGACCTTTTAATGGAGTTCCCAGAACTAAAAGACCCAAAGACTGGCAAGCCCCTTATGCAAAGAACTGTTTTAATTGCCAATACTTCAAATATGCCAGTGGCTGCTCGTGAAGCCTCGGTTTACACAGGTATTACAATTGGCGAGTATTTCCGTGATATGGGCTATTCTGTTGCTTTGCTGGCTGATTCAACTTCCAGGTGGGCAGAGGCTTTGAGAGAAATATCGGGCAGGCTGGAAGAGATGCCAGGAGACGAAGGCTATCCTGCCTATTTAGGTTCAAGGACAGCTGCTTTTTATGAAAGGGCAGGATTTGCTGAATGTTTGGGTCAACCCCAAAGGCAAGGCTTTTTAACAGTAATCGGAGCTGTTTCACCGCCTGGTGGTGATTTGTCAGAACCAGTTACTCAAAATACCTTGAGGGTGACCAAAGTATTTTGGGCTTTAGATTCCACGTTAGCTTATAAACGTCATTTCCCAGCCATTAACTGGCTTACTTCCTATTCTTTGTATGATGAAAACCTGCAGGACTTTCTTGATAAAGAAGGAGGAAAAGCTTTCGGTGATTTTAAAACCGAAGCAATAGGAGTACTGCAAAAAGAAGCCGAGCTTGAGGAGATTGTCAGGCTGGTTGGTGTTGAAGCTTTGTCTTTGAACGACCAATTTTTGCTGGAGATAGCAAGGATTATCAGAGAGGACTTTCTCCATCAAAACGCCTTCCGTGAGATTGACACTTACACATCCCTGAAAAAGCAGTATTTAATGCTCAAAGCAATTCTAAAGGTTTTTGAGAAAGGCAAAGAAGCTATTGAAAAAGGCAGGGGTATGGGAGAGATTTTATCAGCCTCTCTCAAAGAAAAACTTTCAAAGATGAAATATATTCCAGAAGATAAGCTTGAGCAGTTTGAGCTGTTAAATAAAGAAATTGATAAGATTTAGTAATCTGTTGGCGAGAGATACCCGCCTACACCCGCCAGTTGGCGGGTTTCGGCGGGTGTAAGAGCTTGTAAAGCTCGCAGATAGCGAGCTATCTGCTCGCTAACAATCTCTAACATGTTAAAAATCTACAAAACAATTAAAGAAGCAGCAGGTCCTCTGATTGTTGTTGATGGGGTTGAAGGAGTTAAATATGAAGAATTAGTTGAAATTGAAACGCAGGAGGGCATTATAAAAAGAGGTAGGGTTTTGGAGGCAACTGAAGGAAAAGCAGTTGTTCAGATGTTTGAAGATATCAGAGGCATGAACCTTGAGGGCTCCCGAGCCAAGTTTTTGGGAAAAGCAATGAAGCTTGGGGTTTCTTCAGATATGCTTGGCAGGGTGTTTGACGGGGCTGGCAAGCCGAAAGACGGAGGACCTGCCATTGTTCCTGAAAAATACCTAGATGTTTCAGGCTATCCTATTAACCCTCAAGCAAGGGAATACCCAAATGATTTTATTCAAACAGGCATCTCAACCATTGATGGCTTAAACACCTTGGTAAGAGGACAAAAGCTGCCTATTTTTTCAGGAGCAGGCCTTCCCCACTCAATGGTGGCAGCTCAAATTGCCAGACAAGCCAAGGTGCTTGGTGAAAAAGAGGAGTTCTCAGTGGTTTTTGCTGCTATGGGCATTACCTTTGAAGAATCCCAATTTTTTATTGAAGAGTTCAGGAAAACCGGAGCCCTTTCTAAATCTGTTTTGTTTATTAACTTAGCTGATGACCCGGTGATTGAAAGAATCACCTTGCCTCGGCTTGCTTTAACCTGTGCCGAGTATTTGGCTTTTGAAAAGGGACAGCATATCTTGGTTATTTTAACTGATCTGACCAATTATTGTGAAGCATTACGTGAGGTGTCAGCAGCCAGAAAAGAAGTGCCTGGCAGAAGAGGATATCCTGGCTATTTATATACTGACTTAGCCACTATTTACGAGAGGGCAGGCAGGATTAAAGGCAAAAAAGGCTCTATTACCCAAATTCCTATTTTAACAATGCCAGAAGACGACATTACCCATCCTATTCCTGACTTAACAGGCTATATTACTGAGGGTCAGCTTATAGTATCAAGAGAATTAGACCACAAAGGAATTTATCCGCCCCTTGATGTTTTGCCTTCTTTATCTAGGCTTAAAGACAAGGGAATTGGGGAAGAGAAAACAAGGGAAGACCATTCTGGTGTTTTGAATCAGTTGTTTGCTTTTTATGCTAGAGGCAGAGAAGTAAGAGAGCTTGCCTTGATTCTGGGAGAATCAGCTTTAACCGAGGTTGATAGGAAATATTTGAGATTTGCTGATGAATTTGAAACAAGGTTTGTCAACCAATCCTATACTGAAAACAGAACTATCCAGCAGACTCTGGATTTAGGCTGGGAATTACTCAGCATTTTACCAAAAGAAGAAATGAAAAGAGTGAAGGAAGAATACATTAATAAATATCTAAAAGCTAAGAGCTAAAAGCTATGGAACAACTTAAAGCAACAAGAATGGAGTGTTTAAAGCTGAGGAGGCAGTTAAGAACTGCTGAGAGGGGTTACAAGCTCTTGAAAGAAAAAAGAGATGGTTTGATGAAAAAGTTTATGGCAATTATTAAGGAGGCTGAGCAGAAAAGAGACGAGGTTGAAAAGAAATTATCAGAAGCTGGCAGGGATTTTGCTGTATCAACCGCGTCTTTGATGCAAAAAGAAATTGAAGAGTATTTTTCTTTGCCTTCAGCCAAAATTGAGGTTGCAGTTAAAAAAGAAAACATAATGAGTGTTTGGATTCCAAAGTTTGACCATAGAATTGAGGGCAGTTTTAAATCTTATTCAGATTTTTCATCGCCCTTGGGCATGGGAAACAGCTTGGAAAAGTTTTGGCAGGCTTTAAAAACAATGTTAGAGTTAGCTGAAATTGAACACTCTGCTCGTTTGTTGAGCTATGAAATAGAAAAAACCAGAAGAAGGGTTAATGCCCTTGAATATATTATTATTCCCCAAATGAAAAGCAAAATAAAATACATTTCATCAAAGCTCGACGAGCAAGAAAGAGCAGAAAAAATCATCAGAATGAAAATAAAAGAAATGATTGCTTAAATTTTTCTTTTCTGTCTTTTGGCACTTTGAAGCAGCGATATTCTCAAAGCTTTTCTATATGTAAGATCTGGGAAAATACACACCTTTGGTTGATGGTTGTTGTTTTTTTCAGAAAGGATATAATAAAAGAGTAAAAAGATATTTAGAATTATTTAAGTCTATGAGGAAATTATTGAGGTATTTAGCTTTTTCTTTCGGATTTTCTTTGGTCTATTTTTTAGTGGTGGTGGGAGTTCTTTTTTTAGTAAAGTGGCTGGAATTATTTTATACAATAGAGGCCTTCATATTTCTCATAGGGATTGGCTTTTTACCCCTCTTTTTGTCAATTATTTTTGCTCAATTTATTATTCGGTTTTTTCGAAGGAAGGGATGGGTTTTTCTTTATTTGCCGTTGTTGACAGTTGCGCTTTCAATTGGGATTTTTTATCTTCTAGCTGTTTTTTATCCTCCTCTATAATTTATTTATTCTCTAAAAAATGAAGGGAAAAATTCTTAAAATTAGGCCGGGCTATAATCCCAATTCAAGCTCGATGGCTGGGCTAGCTTATTTAGTTGTTGCTGGGGGAGTAGGTATTGGAAGTTTTATCTCTAGCTTTGTTGCTGCTTTAGTCTTGTATAAAAAAGCAAAGAAAAAGATAAGAGAAAGCAATTATGAAAAAAGAAGAGCGGTTCCGCAAGGATAATGTAAAAACGAGGTACGAATCTTTTGGAGGGATAGTAGGTGTTATAGAGCCACCCATGTTAGCTTGGGTCGACAAAGAGTTTATGAGAGAATTGGGATGTCGGGATTCTCCTTTGTGGCGAAAGAAAAGAGATTATTTAACAGCACCTCTTGAGGTGCATTTTTCTTTAACCAACAGATGTCCTTTAAAATGCCAGCATTGTTATACTAGTGCAGGTACTCAAAAAACAAAGGAACTCACTACCAATGAATGTAAAGCAGCCCTTAGGGTGTTGTCAAAGCTTGGCGTTTTTCATATTGCCTTTGGGGGAGGTGAGTGCTTTGTTCGGAAGGACATTTTTGAAATTGCCCATTATTGTCGTGGGTTAGGAATGGTGCCGAATGTTACCACGAACGGTTATTACATTACCAAAGAAATAGCAAGAAAATGTAGGGTTTTTGGCAGGATAAACGTTAGCTTAGACGGCACAGAAAAGAAGTATAAAGAGATAAGAGGAGTTGATGGTTTTGAAATGGCTGACCGAGCCGTTGCGCTTTTAACAAAGGCAGGAAACAGAGTTGGCATAAATTCTATCCTATGCAGTAAGAATTTTGCCTATATTGCAGCGATAGTGGATTATGCCAAGAATCGCAACCTAGAAAATATTCTTTTTTTAAGATTTAAGCCAGTAGGTAGAGGAAAAAATTTGTACAACGAGATGAGATTGACTAACGAGCAGCATAAAGAGCTTTTTCCACTAATCAAAAAGCTACAAGAACAGAACCCCGATATTTTATTTGAAACCGATTGTTCTTTTCTCCCTATGGTTTGCTTCCACAATCCCTCACTGAAGAGATTAAGATTTTTTGCTGTAGGGGGGTGTGTAGCGGGTAATATACTTTTAGGAACCTTGCCCGACGGATTATTCAATGCCTGTAGTATTTGTTCCGAGACAGGGGGCAGTATATTGGAGTTGTCTAAAAGCTGGGATGAGTCAGCTCACTTGAAAAAATTTCGGGAATGGACCAAGACAGCAAAAGAACCCTGTAAATCTTGTAAGTATCTAGAGTGTTGCAAGGGCGGATGTCATGTTATAGCTAAATTCGTAACTGGCGATTTTCATAATTCTGATCCCGAATGTCCTTTTGTAATTGAATATTGCAAACGAAAGCGGCGATAATCTCAAAGCTTTTTTGTTTTAGGGTCTGACCTAGGTCTGACCCTAAATTTTGCTTGACAAAAAGCAGTTCTTGGTTAAAATGAGAATATTAATTAGCAATTAAAGGTCTTGACTGCTAATAGTAATGCGAGTACCACGAATTGACATTCGAATGCTACGAATATATTAGTGGCATTCGTATAATAATTCGTAACATTCGGATTATTTCATGAACATAAAACCATTATCAGATCATATACTTATTGAACCGGTTTCCAAAGAGGAAAAGACAAAATCGGGTATTTTGCTTCCCCAGACTGCTGAAAAAGAAAGGCCAGAGCAAGGCAAGGTAATTGCAGTGGGTCCTGGCAAGATGCTATCTTCCGGGAAAAGAATACCCTTGGAAATTAAAAAAGGACAGACAGTTCTTTTTACCAAGTATGGTCCAAGTGAAATAAAGGTCGGCGATAAAGATTACTTAATCGCCAAACAAGATGATATACTCGCTATTCTTGATTGAGATCAAGAATAGCAATTTTCAATTTTCAATTTTCAATTTTCAAACCTGTTTTGAACTTTGAATCTTGAGGATTGTGAGAATAAAATGGCTAAACAGATTGAATACTCAGAAAAAGCTAGGACAGCATTGAAATCTGGTGTTGATAAGCTGGCTGATGCTGTGAGGGTAACCTTGGGGCCTAAAGGAAGGAATGTTGTTTTAGACAAAGGCTTTGGTTCACCAACCATTACTAATGATGGAGTAACAATTGCCAAAGAAATTGAGCTTGAAGACAAGATTGAAAATATGGGAGCTGAAATTGTCAAAGAGGTTGCCTCAAAAACAAATGATGTTGCTGGCGATGGTACAACCACAGCCGTTGTTTTAGCTCAGGCATTGGTTGCTAGGGGCTTCAAGAATGTGGCTGCTGGTGCCAATCCCTTGGCTTTGAGAAGGGGTATTGAAAGAGGGGCTGAAATTGTGGTTGAAGAGTTAAAAAAGCTCTCAAAGAAGGTAGCCAGCAAAGAAGAGGTTGTTCAGGCAGCCACCATTGCTGCTGAAGATAAAGATATGGGTAAGTTAATAGCTGAAGTTCTGGAGGAGGCAGGCAAAGATGGCGTGGTGACAATTGAGGAGTCCAAAACATTTGGTTTGAGCAAGGAAGTGGTAAAAGGGCTTCAATTTGACAGAGGATATGTTTCCCCCTATATGGTAACTAATCCAGAAAAGATGGAGGCAATCCTTGAAGAGCCCTATATCTTAATTACTGATAAAAAGATTAGTTCTATTCAAGACATTCTGCCCACCCTTGAAGGTGTTTCTAAAAGTGGTAAGAAAGAACTGGTGATTATTGCTGATGAAATTGAGGGCGATGCTTTAGCTACCTTGGTTGTTAATAAGTTAAGAGGAGTTTTTAACGGTTTGGCTTGCAAGGCGCCCGGATTTGGCGACAGAAGAAAAGAAATGCTGGAGGATATAGCAACAATAACTGGTGGCCAGGTTATTTCAGAAGAAAAAGGAATGACCTTAGAAAAAGTAGATATGGAACAGCTTGGTAGAGCAAGAAAAGTTGTTGCTACCAAAGAAAACACCACTATTATTGATGGTCAAGGCAAGAAAGACCAAATTGAAGCCAGGGTCAGTCAATTAAGAACTGAAATTGAAAACACAGAATCTGATTTTGACAAAGAGAAGCTGCAAGAAAGGTTAGGTAAATTATCAGGAGGGGTGGCTGTGATTAAAGTTGGCGCTCCAACCGAGGTTGAACAGAAATCCCGTCAACATAAAGCAGAAGATGCTCTAGCTGCTACCAAAGCTGCTGTTGAAGAAGGCATAGTGCCGGGTGGTGGAGTGGCTTTAATCAGAGCAACGGCTGCTTTAAAAGAGCTCAAGATGGGGGAAGACGAAAAAACTGGAATTGACATTTTAAGAAGAAGCCTTGAAGAACCTCTCCGCAGAATTGCTCTTAATGCAGGGGTTGAGGGCTCTGTGATAGTTGAGCATGTCAAAAGAGAAAAAGGAGCTTTTGGTTTTAATGCCCAAAAGAGAGCCTATGAGGATTTAATGCAAGCTGGCATTGTTGACCCTACTAAAGTGGTAAGAACCACTTTGGAGAATGCTGTTTCGGGAGCTGGCATTCTTTTAACGACCGAGGCTGTGGTTGGAGAAATCCCTGAGAAAAAAGAGAACAAAGGAATGCCCCCGATGCCAGAAGGCTACTAAATATAAAGAGCTCTGAAAGAACATTAAACCAAAAACCTTCCTTAAGGAAGGTTTTTGGTTAACTGCCCTACTGGTGTTCAAGTTGCTGTTGACAATTTAAATTTTGATATTAAACTATATTATCCAACAATGAATCGCTTGGAAATACTAAATCGATCCGACTTCTGCAAGGGCAGAACGTACAAGGGTACAGTCGGATAGCACTTTAAGTTAAGGAGGAGTCCGCTATGGAGTGGAATCTTTGCACAGGAGCCATACTTAGTCGCACAAATAATTCTCTTCGTCTTTTTGTTGACAAAATAACACCTGAGTCATCTGAGGCTCGTCCCAAAGGGAACGAGATAAACTCGGAGTTGGCAGAAGGGAACCTAGGCAGAGACGTTCTTGCGTTCCTTGACTCTTCAGATGAGGGGGAAATCCCTGTAGGCAGCGTACGAGTAGGAGCAGGGGGTGGCTTCAGAATTCCTTTCGAGCAGATTGATCTAGGAACAGATAGGGAACGGATAATCACTAATCTTGAAGCCGATGGCTTCAGCATCCCTGAGGAAGCTTTCGTTGCTGTTATAAGAGGGCAAACCGCTCCTGGAACGAGAGGTATAGACGGAGGTGGTGCTGGAATTCCCGCTGTTCATCTAGACAATCCGACGCGTGTTCGAGCACAATGTATTCAAGAGAACTTGGAGGAAGTCGGGATCGGGAATGATGAAGGGCGAGTAGGATTTAATCTACCCGACTCTTTGAAGGGGTTTGGTATTGAAGAGGCTGTTGCTCATGAATGGAATGAGTCCTTCGGTGCTCTAGCTGAAGTACCTTGGAAGACAACAGTTCCGGTAGCAACCTACGCTAGTTTAAACATCCTACCTGCTCCGGATCGACTAGTCGTCGGCAACGAATGGGAAGTAGATAATATTGTCATTGCTGTTGAGACGGAGAATAGCTCTGTAGAATTTTTACAGATGCATGAATTGGTTCTTCCTCCGGGTAAGTATCGATTCTGGGACTTGGAGCGCAAAAAGAATGGAGAGCGGTTGGAACGTCTGATCGCGGTCGTACTTAAAGGAGACAATCTTTTCATTGTCTTCTTTAGGAAAGGAGAGTATATGGAGTGTTCTCCCGCTGTCCCTTTAACAGGGGATTGTTTGGAACAATACACTAACAGCAAGTGCATACGTTTCCTGTCGGCACTTGGCTGGATATAGCCTCGAAATAAATCGATTCCTTGTTGGATACAGGGCGCGTAGATTCTTCTATGCGTCTTTTTCCATTCCAAAATGTTTTTTTCTCCTATTCTTAGAACATTATGTCAGCTTGCGACGTATACCTCTCAGAAATTGATTTTACAATGTCTGACTTGTTATTGGTTTTTATTTTAGCTAAAATAGTATTAATGAGAGCAAAATCTAAAAAAACAAAGATTGCCCAAAAAACAGCGATTTCTGAAAAACCGGGAATGGCTGAGGTCATTTCGATTGTTGCTCATCAACTGAAGGATCCCCTTTCGGTTATTAAGGGGTATATTGAGATTTTGCTCTCTGAGGATTTCGGAGAAATAAACGAGAAACAAAAAGAATATCTTAATGATGCCCTGTCTACTGTTAGGAGGCTGTCGGATTCCATCAATCAATTTCTGGATGTTTCCAAGATTGAAGAGGCAAAATTCACAATAGAAATGGAGTCGGTTTCCTTAGAAGATATAATTCAAGACGTAGTCAAAGAATTCAGTATTTGGGCGCGGGCTTCCAACTGTAAAATCATTTTTGAAAAGCCTCAGGGTTTGCCCAAGGTTTTAACGGATCCTTTAAGAATTCGTCAAGCCATAGAAAACTTGGTTTCTAATTCTTTAATATACAAAGGCCCGGGGCAAGGAATCGTTGAGATTTCATTGTCGAAGAGAGGCAAGGCTGTGATATTTATGTGCAAAGACAATGGCATTGGCATTCCAGAGGAGGATTTTAAGAAAGTCTTTACCAAGTTTTACAGGTCAGAAAGGGCTGTTGAGATTTATCCTGACGGCAATGGTCTTGGTCTTTATATTTCAAAAGCGATTGTTGAAGCGAGCGGGGGCAAAATTTGGTTTGAAAAAAATAGGGGTTCCGGGGTGACATTTAGTTTTTCAGTTCCGATTGCCCCAAAGCAGATGAAATAATCAAGTTATGTCAGAAAAAAAACCAAAAATTCTCATGATTGAGGATGACCGATTTTTACGAAAAATTTACCATGATAAATTTACCACGGCTGGTTTTGAATTTGTGGAAGCCACAAATGGGGTAGAGGGTACAAATAAAGTAATGGCTGAGAAGCCGGATTTGGTCTTGTTGGATTTAATTCTACCAAGAAAAAACGGTTTTGATGTTTTGGTTGATATCAAAAGAACGGAAGCCACTAAAAAGATTCCCGTAATCATTCTTTCTAACCTTGCTCAAAGAACAGATAAAGAGAGAGCCTTGGAGCTTGGGGCAAACGATTATTTGGTGAAAGCAGAAGTTAGCCTGTCTGATGTTGTAGGAAGAGCCAAAGAGTGGCTGGTGAAGAAGTAATAAGCATGTAAGCTGGTAAGTGAAGGTAAAAAGGGCATAAAATTTATGAAGATTACCAAGGATTTATTAAAGAAAATTTTAGTTAATTCAAACCTAATTTCAGCAGAGGATTTTACTTCCACGATAGAGGAGGCAAAAGAAAGAAAAGAGCCTTTGGAGGATTTATTGCTAGAGAAAGGCTTGATTACAGACGAAGAGTTAGGTCGGCTGATTGCCGATAAAACCGGATATCCCTTTGTGAATTTAAGGGGTATACAGATAGGGAGGCAAATTTTGGAAATTATTCCTGAAATTGTTGCTAAAAAACAGAAGGTGATAGTCTTTAAAAGAACCAAAAAAGGCTTGGGGGTTGCGACAAGCGACCCTGATAATTTACAAATCAAAGAATTTATTGAAAGAAAAACCGGTGAGCAGGTTGTTTTTTATTATGCCACTCCCCGAGACATCTTGGAGGCTTTGAAGCATTACCGCAAGGAAATCAAGGGGGAATTTGAAGAGCTTATTGGAAAAAGCCTGGAGGAATTTGAAAAAATTAAAACCTTACCAGCTCAGCCTTTGCCTATTATTAAAATAATTGATCTGATTTTAAACCACGGCTATGAAAACCGGACTTCTGATATTCACATTGAGCCTTATGAGAAAAAAACCATTCTTAGGTACCGAATCGACGGAGTTTTGCATGATGTTCTGGCTTTACCTCGAAAAATCCACGATTTTTTGGTGGCCAGAATAAAAATTTTAGCTAAGTTAAGAACAGATATCCACGAGGCTGCTCAGGATGGCCGTTTTTCTTTCAAAAGGGCTGAAGAAAAAGTTGATGTCAGAACTTCTGTAGCCCCTATTACCGAGGGCGAGAAAGTAGTTCTAAGGCTGCTTTCTGAAAGAGCAAGGAGGTTTAATTTGGAAGATTTGGGTCTTGGGGAAAGAGACTTGGAGGTGGTGCTCAGAAACATCAAAAAGCCTTGGGGAATGATTTTGGTTTCAGGGCCCACGGGCTGTGGCAAAACAACTACTTTGTACGCTGTTTTAAAAATCCTTAATAAAAGAGAGGTAAATGTTATGACGATTGAAGATCCCATTGAATATGATATTGAAGGGGTTAACCAGATACAGGTTAATCCAAAAACCAACCTCACTTTTGCTCAAGGGCTTAGGTCTATAATCAGGCAGGATCCAGATATTATTATGGTTGGTGAAATAAGAGATAAAGAAACTGCCTCTTTGGCTGTGAATGCTGCTATGACCGGACATTTGCTTCTTTCAACCTTTCATTCCAACGACGCCCCCACTACCCTGCCCAGGCTTTATGACATGGGAGCTGAACCATTTTTAATCGCTTCAACTGTAAATATTGTAATCTCCCAGAGGCTGGTAAGAAGAATATGCCCCAAATGCATTGAGAGCTACGAGGCTTCTTTCACTGAGCTTGTTGAACTGCTTGGCAAGGATTTAGCATCAAGACTGCCAAGAAATAAAAAAAATAAAATTATGCTTTTTAAGGGTAAGGGCTGTGCTGTTTGTCAGAAAACAGGATATATGGGCAGGGTAGGTATTTTTGAGGTTTTAGAAATGCAAGACCCTATCAGGAAATTGGTTATGGACAAAGTTGATGCTTCTCAAATCAAAAAAGCTGCCCAAGACTTAGGAATGACAACGATGATTGAGGATGGCCTCCAGAAGATAGAGAGAGGCTTAACCACTGTTGAAGAAATCATGAGAGCCAGCAAACAGTAAACCAACTCATCAACTTATCAACTCATAAACTCATAAAGTAATTAACTAAACAATGCCTGTTTCTGCGGTTGAAAAAATATTTTTTGCTGAACATCTTTCTTTGATGATTAAAGGAGGGGTTACTATTAACGAAGCTTTAACTTCTTTAAGGGATTCAAGTAAATCGCCTGCTTTTCGCAAAGTTATAGACAAGATTTTAGAGGGGGTTTTAAGGGGGGAAAGTCTTTCTTCTAATTTTGAACGCCATCCCAAGGTTTTTAATAAGTTTTTTTGTAAGGTGGTGATGGCAGGAGAAGAAAGCGGTACTTTAGAGGAAAATCTGATGTATTTAGCTGACCAGGCTCGTTCTTTTTACCAGATGAGAAAAAAAGTCAGAGGGGCTTTGGTCTATCCAGTTATTGTTATAATAATGGCCATAGCCATTGCTTTTGGCGTATCTTTTTTCATTCTGCCTAAGATAATCGAAGCCTTTAATTTTTTAGCCGTGCAACCTCCCCTAGCAACCAGGATTTTAATAACCTCAAGTTCTTTTATCAAAACATATTGGTGGCAGATTTTAGTTGCCATGGGTTTTCTTTTTTTTCTCGTGAGAACGATAAAAAAGTTAAAGGTGGTAGGAATGCTCTTTGACAGAATTGTTCTTTCTTTGCCTTTTGTTTCTTCGGTTCTTCGCAATCTTAATTTGGCCAGAGCCGCCAAGACTTTTTACACCCTTATTAAAAGTGGTGTACCCATCTTAGAGGTAATAGGAACAGTTGCTCAGACTTTGCCAAGCCATGTTTACAAAAAAATCATACTCTCGATACGCTCTGAGATAGAAGCGGGTAAGACTATCAGCCAGAGTTTGAAAAAGTTTCCAAAATTTATTCCCCCCACTTTTGTTGAAATGGTTGGGGTTGGAGAGAAAGCTGGCTCTTTTGAAGAAAGTTTTTCCTATCTAGCTAACTTTTACGAAGGAGAGGTTGATTCAACCCTGAAAAACCTCTCCAGCATCATTGAGCCGGCTTTATTAATTTTAGTGGGGATTTTTGTTGCCTTCATAGCCATTGCAATTATTGTTCCAATATATCATTTTCTTGGGGAATTTCGGCCCTCCCCTATGACGCCCTGATTGATTCAATGAAGGAAAAAGGTTTTACATTAATTGAAATTCTTATTGTTGTTATTATACTAGCCGTGTTAGTGGTTATAACCGTGCCTTTGGGCATGGATTTTTACAGAGCCCAACAAATTGACAGTCAAAGCAAACAACTTTTGCAGGTTCTAAGACAAGCCCGTTTGAAAGCCTTTTCAGGGGAAATGGATTCAGCCTTTGGTGTTTATTTTACCGATAATAGTTATACATTTTTCAAAGGAGATTCTTATGTTACTCGGGATAAAGAATACGATAAGGTTTTTGAGGTTCCTTTGCTTTTGGACCTGAGCGGGTTGCAGGAAGTGGTTTTCTCAAAAATGGGAGGTGTTCCCAGTTCAACTGGCAATATTGTTTTGAGTAATAAGCAAGATAGCCAGACAATAACGGTTAACGAGGTAGGAAGAATTAATTTAGAGCTATGAATCCCTTAGAAATTTTTAGCAACAAGGATTCTAAAGAGAGGGGGCAATCGTTAATTGAGCTATTGGTGGCTGTAGGACTTTTTGTGGCAGTAGTTAGTGCTGTGGGGCTTCTGATTATGCAAAGCCGTTTTTCCAACCTTAAAGCTTCGCAGCACTCCCAGGCAAGTTTTTTAGTTCACGAAGCAATGGAGGCTGTAAGGTCTATTAGAGACAATAATTGGGATGATTTGTTAGACGGTTCCCATGGATTGGCAATTTCCAGTAGTCGCTGGGTTTTCCAGGGTACCGAAGAGGATATTTCTTCTTTTTTAAATAAAGGCAAAAGAAAAGTTATTATTGAAAGCATAGATGCAGATAGGAAAAAGATTACCTCCCAAGTGACTTGGGAAAACCCACGCGCCGAACAAACCCAAGTGGCATTAGTTAGTTATTTGAGTAATTGGCAAAAACTGACAGCAGACTATTGTGAGGGCATTCCTACCCCTTGTAGCGCCATATCTAATAGAGGAGCTTGCCAAAAACAAGACGGTTGTTTTTGGCAAGGCAAATCCTGCTTGGGTGAATCAACGACTTGTGAAAACTTCTTAACTAAACCAGATTGTAATGGTCAAGATGGCTGCCAGTGGATTTCGTATTAGACTATGAAGTCAAATGGTTTCACTATAATTGAATTAATTATTTATTCTGGTATAACGTGCATTATTCTTATTGTTTTTTCTTTTTCTGTTTGGCGGATTGTCGGGGGTAATGTTAAAGCTGGTGCTTTTGAAGAGGTTGAACAGAATGCAACTTTTGCTATGGAGAAAATCGCAAAAGCTGTAAGGAATGCTGCTTCAGTTATTACACCAGCAAACACTGGAGATGTCAGTTTCTTTTTGGAGCTTGAGATGCAGGATGTTCAAAAAAGCCCAACTGTTTTTGAAGTCTCAGGTAACAGGGTTACTGTGCAGGAAGGGGCAGGTGGAGTTTTTCCATTAACCACTGACAGGGTTCAAGCAACCAACCTGCAATTCACCAATCTTTCTTACGACAACACCCCAGGAGTGGTTAAGATTGAATTGACCATTGAACACCTCAATCCTTCACAAAGAAACGAGTACGAGGCCACAACCTCTTTAGCATCAACTGCTTCTTTAAGGAAATGACTCGCACAAACATTTCAATTATAAATAACAATGGATTTATAGCTTTAACAGCAGCCATTATTATTTCAGGAGTTTTAGTTTTAGTAGCAATTATGGCTGGTCAATTAAGTATTGGCAGGCTTCAGATGATATCTTCAAGGCAACAGGCTCTGGAAAGTTATTACACAGCCCAAGCTTGTGCAGAAGAAGCTTTAATGAGATTGAAAGAAGACAGCAAGTATAGCGGAAACGAAACTATTTCTGTTGATGGCAGAGATTGTCAAATTCTTGGGATTGAGGGTAATTGGACAATCAAAACATCAGCTAATCTGTTTAACAAAACCAAGAAAATAAAGGTAGCAATAGGTCAAATTGATCCTGAGGTTGTAATCAACTCTTGGGAGGAAGTGAGTGATTTTTGAAAATTAACCATATAGTTATGCCCTTTAATCTTTCCAGACAAAAACCTTTTGGCTTGGATATTTCTAATGATTCTGTGAAGTGTGTTGTTCTAGGAGGGTCGTTGTCATCTCCCAAGCTTTTGGCAATGGGCGATGCTTTATTGGAGCCAGAGGTCTTTACTGGTTTAAGAATAGCTGACAGAAAAAAGTTAAAAAAATCTATTATCAAGCTAATTAAAAATCCTCAATTTGGAAAGTTAAAAACAGAAAAATTCATTTTCTCCTTACCCGAATCCAAAAGCTTTACCCATGTCTTTGAAGTTTCTGAGGAGTTAAAAGAGAAGGAGATACTTGATTTTGTGAAATCGCAAGCAATAGAGAATTTCCCCTATCCCTTGAAGGACCTTTGTTTTGATTACAACTTAAGGGAAAGGAGGGTGCTTTTGGTGGCTGCTCAAAAAAACGTCATCAACGATTACTTAAGTCTTTTCAAAGATTGCGGAATTCAGCCAATAGCTTTTGAGACAGAATCAATAAGTTTAGGCAGGGCTTTAATTGAAAAAGACAGCAAACCAACCCTAATTGTTGACATTGGAGCTGAGGTAACTAATTTAACTGTTTTTGATGTAAGTTGCTTAATGCTTAGTGATTCGCTTGAGGTGGGGGGTGAAAGATTTAGCCAGGCTCTAATAGAAAAGCTTTCTGTTTCAAAGGAAGAGTCTGAGAGGCTGAAAAGGAAAGTAGGCATTGACCCTGGATTTAAAAAGGGCAGGGCATTTTTGATTCTTCAAAAAGAGATTCGTCCCATCATTGAAGAGATTAAGAGGCTAAGCGCTTATTTTAAAGAAAAAACAGGAAGGGACTTTGAAAAATTGATTTTGGCAGGGGGTTCAAGCGCAATGCCTTATCTTTCGGAATACTTAAAAGAGAATGTGGATATCTCACTTGAGATTTGCGACCCATGGGTTAAAATAAATATAGACTTGTTGAAAAAGAAAGAATACTTTAAAAAGGCTTTGGAAGTTAACCCTAATTTGTACTCCATTGCAATTGGCAGTGCCTTGAGGGGCTTAATTAAAAATCCAGCCAGGGCCGATATAAATCTAATGCCTAAAAAGGTCGATAACCATAGCTGATAATTATTTATTATGCAAAAAAGAGGCTTCACATTAATTGAGATTTTGGTTGTTATTGGGATTTTAGCAATTTTACTGGGGGCTGCGATTGTAGCTTTGAACCCAGGCAGGCAGTTTGCCCAAGCAAGAGATTCACAGAGGTGGTCGCATGTTGATGCAATTCTGAATGCGGTTTATTTTAATATGGCAGAAAACGATGGCGTTTGGACCTGTGCTGCAGGCGGTTTGCCAACTACAACAGCAACTGAATTGGCTTCTAGTGGCGGTTACGACATTTGCGACTGCCTTGTGCCAATACATTTAGCAAGCATGCCTGTTGATCCCACAGACGGCTCTTATACTGATTGCGCTACTTATGCAGCTGACTATACCATTATTCAAAATCCTACCACTTCCCGCGTAACTGTGGCGGCTCCAGCTGCCGAGCTAGAAACCATTAGTCTGAGCCGTTAACTTAAGAAGAGGCTGTCGAATAGCCTTACATTTATTTAGTGCTAGCATCCAAAAATCCTCCCGGGTTGCAGAGGGGAGGATTTTTGGTATAATGATATTAGAATCTTGGCTGCGGGACGCTCCCTTCAACAGCTTGCCTCGATTCTTTGAATACTTTTTTATGGTTATGTTTTGTCCTAATTGTAAAAAAAGGAGATTGAAGAAGGCTGTTTTTCAGAATACAGAGGTCGACTATTGCTCCAAGTGCCTTGGGCTTTGGTTTGATGGAGACGAGCTGCGTCAAGCCAAAGATGAAAAAGAAAAGGATTTGAATTGGCTAGACATTGACCTTTGGAAAGATGAAAAGAAGTTTAAAGTCTCACAAGGCCTGAGGGCTTGTCCTAAATGTTCTGTTCCTTTATACAATGTAGGCTATGGCGATTCCAGGGTGCAGATTGATCTTTGCAATCTATGCAAAGGCATTTGGCTTGATAGAGGAGAATTCAAGGGGATTGTTAAATATCTGAAAGAAAAGGGGGCCCGAGACCTTGCTAAGCACTATTTTAAGAATCTTTTGAAAGAGGGGGCTGAGATAGTCATAGGCCCTGAGACGTTTCAAGAAGAACTACACGATTTTGTCTGTGTGCTTAAGTTGTTAAACTATAACGTTGCTACAAAGCACCCGGTAATCAGCGCAATAATATTAACGTTACCAAAATAAAAGGTCAGAAAATAATAAACAACGAACTATTATGTTATTTGTTTTCTATATAATCTTAGCTGTAATTGTTATTGTCATTTTATGGCTGGCTGGAACCTACAACAGCTTGATTAGAAAGAAAAACAGAGCCAAAGAGGCTTGGTCAGATATTGATGTTCAGTTAAAAAGAAGATATAACCTGATACCTAATTTAGTAAGCACAGTAAAAGGTTATGCTTCTCATGAGAGAGGGGTTTTTGAGAAGGTAACCCAAGCTAGAACTCAGGCAATGGGTGCTAAGGGAGTGCAGGAAAAAGTTAAGGCAGAAAACGTTTTAACGAGCACCCTAAAAACGCTTTTTGCTGTTTCTGAGAATTACCCAGAGCTTAAGGCATCTCAGAATTTCTTGGAGCTGCAAAGAGAACTTAGAGATACTGAAGATAAGATTCAGGCTGCCAGAAGGTTTTATAATGGCAATGTCAGAGATATGAACATCAAGATTGAAAGTTTTCCTTCAAACATTGTTGCCAGAATATTTAATTTCAAGAAAATGGAATTGTTTGAACTTGAAGATGAAGCAGCCAGAAGCGTGCCCAAGGTTGATTTTTGAGAAAGTTCTTGTCCTTGCAGTTCAAGAGTTATGAAAATAAAAGCTGTATATCCAAATTTTTTGGTTTGGTTTTTTTTGATTTTACTCATTGCTTGTTTTTTTGCGAGCACTGGTAAGGTTAGTGCTGCCTTTGATGGAGAAAGCATAAGCGATTTTTCTGTTAAAGTTGAGGTTTTAAAAAATAGCACCCTGCTCTTGGAAGAAAAAATTGTTTATAATTTCAGCAGCAATTATCGACACGGAATATATCGTGATATTCCCTCCAAGGATGTTTTGATAAGAGTGAAAAAGGTGCTTGATAATACCAGCGAGCCTTGGCAATATCAAGTGTCAAGGTTGAGAGATTACTTGCGGATTAAAATAGGAGATCCGGACAAGACTATCATGGGCACTCACACCTATCATATTTTTTATGAAATGGATTTTGCTGTTGGGTATTTCCAAGAGCATGATGAGCTCTATTGGAATGTTACTGGCAACGAATGGGAAGTGCCTATTGAATCAGCCAGTATCAAGGTTAATCTGCCAGAAGATGTGGGGAAAGAAAGCTTGAGGCTCGCTTGTTTCACCGGCTCTTACGGTAAAAGCGAAAGCGATTGTTCCTGGAAGGTTATTAGCCCGAGTCAGGTTTATTTCCAAAGTGAAAAAGCGCTTCAGCCACAAGAAGGTTTAACAATTGTTCTTGGTTGGCCCAAGGGCATTGTCCCAGGACCTTCTTTAGCAAAAAGGATTAGTCGGTTTGTTCAAAAGTGGATTTTCTTTGTTATTCCCTTGCTGCTTTTCATCTTTCTTTTTAGGTTATGGCTCAAAAAAGGCAGAGATGCCAGAGTGAAAAAAACTATTATTGCCCAATATGAAGCCCCAGATAACCTGAGGCCAGCTGAGGTGGCTATTATTAAAGATCAAAAAGTTATTCCAAGAGCTGTTTCAGCAACCATAGTTGACTTGGCACGAAGAGGATACTTGAAGATTAAAGAAACAGAGAAAAAAGAAATTCTTTTTAAAAAGAAAGATTGGCAGTTAATAAAAATGAGAGATTTTGAAAGCGATGAATCCTTAAAGAGATACGAAAATTACCTTTTGTGGTCAATTTTTCCATCAAAAACCCAAGAGAAACGTTTAGTTTCATCTATGGAGAATAAGTTTTACGACAAGTTTGCTCAGCTGAAGAAAAAGATATCCAGACGGGTTACTTTCGATGACTATTTCGTTGAGAACCCTGACAAGGTTAGAAAAAGATTTTTACTTCCGAGCATTGGCGCTTTTGTCTTAGGGATTTTTTCATTAGCCACCTGGCGGGTTGGCGTGCCCTTGTTAATTTGCGCAGCATTGCTGCTTTTTTTCTCTTTCTTTATGCCCAAAAAGACAAAGAAGGGGGCAGAGGCGTTGTGGCATATCTTGGGCTTGGAAGAATATATTAAAACAGCTGAAAGATACCGTGTTAAATTCCAAGAGCAAGAAAACATCTTTGAAAAAATTCTTCCCTATGCTATTGTTTTTAATCTGGCTGATAAGTGGGCAAAGGCTTTTGAGGGCATATACACAAAACAACCCTCCTGGTATGAATCAGCAAGGCCAGGGGTTTTCAGCACTGCTGTTTTTGTTGGTGCCCTCAACAGCTCTCTTTCTGGAATTACCAGCTCAATGGCTTCAAAGCCTGGAGGCAGAAGTGGAGGAAGCGGTTTTGCAGGAGGCTTTGCTGGTGGAGGGGCTGGGGGAGGGGGCGGTGGTAGCTGGTGATCCAGCGATATAAAGTTATAAAACTATGAGAAGAGGCCCAGAATTTAGAATAGTGGGAGGTGCCCCTGAAGAAGAGAAAGGGAAAGCAAGAAAACGGCTGGAAGATTTATTAGGTGAAAAACACCTTGAGCTTTTAAAGTTAACTAAAGAATCAAAAGAGGAATTGCGGAGGTTAGAATATCCAAAAAGCCCAATAGAGTTAGCCTTAATTGACGTGGCAAATCAAGAAACTTCTGAGCTCATGGAAAAAGCAGGTCTTGACCCTTATGATATACCTGAAAGGAATATACATATAGTCCCGCCCGAGATATATAAAAGGGCAAGCGAGGAGCATGGAAGTGCTCTTAGTATAGCCAGGGACCAGGTAATTCTTATGGACGCCAGAGAATGTAGAGCAAGCTTACTTGCTTTTGCTAGGTATACATTCCATGAGTTGATGCATCTCAAGGGACATTTTACATTAGAAGTGCAGGAGATAGTAGAGAGGGAAAAACCTGATGTGAAAGAGACTGCTTATCAATCAGGATTAACAGTCTATTCACCCCAAAAGAAAAGATTGCATGGTGAATATCACGAACATTTTCGGGGGGCTGAGGAAGCGATAGTAGCCTTGCAAGAAAAGAAGTTTCTCTCGGAATTGTTGAAGCATCCATTATTCAAGGAAGAAAAAGAATGGTTAGATTCATCAGAAGCTTTAGAATTTAAACAGAAAATCGCAAAGGATGAAGAATTACCAATAGAGGATATCTTCTGGGTCAGCAAAGACGGTCAAGAATATGAAGCGATCGATTATTGGAGGCAGAGAAAGGTTCTAAACTATGTTATGGAGCAGATCCGGGTTGCTTATCCAGACGAGGTTTATAAATCTACTGAAGATGTTCTCTCAGAATTTAGAAACAGTATATTTACCGGTCGTCTTCGTCCAATAAAAAAGATAGTAGAGCATACTTTTGGCAAAGGGAGTTTTCGAGTCTTAGGAATGATGAAAGACGATAAAGAAAGCCCTGTTGAGGTTCTTGAAGCATTGAGAAAGATGCGTCTCAGCCATTTAAAATTAACCAAAGGTGAAAAGCCCACCAATTCGTAACCCCACTCTACAAACTACTAACTACTAACTACTAACTACTAACTATGCCAACCCTTTATTCCCAAGCAGAATCTAATGTTCGCAAAACCTACTTGTTGATTTTTGTTTTTTTAATCCTTATTATTGGTTTAGGCTGGCTTTTCAGCGAGATTTTGGGCAATGCTATAATCTTGTATGCTGCTGTCATTTTCAGTTTTCTAATGACCTTTTTCAGCTACTGGTATTCAGACAAGGTGGTGCTGGCTGCAACCAGAGCCAAACTAATAGAGAAAAAAGACAATCCAGAGCTTTACCGCTTGGTTGAAAACATTTGCATAACAGCCGGTTTGCCCTTGCCTAGAATCTATATCTTGCCAGAAGCTCAGCCCAATGCTTTTGCCACTGGCAGAAACAAGAAGCATGCGGTAATAGCTGTTACTGCTGGTTTGTTGCAACAGCTCAGCAGAACAGAGCTTGAAGGAGTAATTGCCCACGAATTGTCGCACATCAAAAACAAAGATATGCTTTTGCAAACAATCGTTGTTGTTTTAGCTGGAATGATTGCTATTGCCTCCCACTGGTTCTTGCGCATTAGTTTTCTTGGTGGAGGGGCTGGTGGGAGACGAAGAGGCTCAAGGGGTGGAGCTGGTGCTTACTTGATGGTGCTCGGTTTGGTTGCTGCAATCTTAGCGCCTATTGCAGCCAGTTTAGTCAGGCTTGCTATTTCAAGAAAAAGAGAATTTTTAGCTGACGCCTCAGGCGCTTTACTAACCAGATATCCTGAAGGCTTAGCCAGCGCCTTGGAAAAAATCTCCTCTGACCCAACCCCAATGAGAAAAGCCAGCAATTCCACTGCCCATCTCTTTATTGCCTCGCCCTTCAAGGGCAGACAGCAGCGGAATTGGTTTACCAAATTGTTCTTGACTCATCCTTCAACAGAAGATAGAGTAAAAGCCCTCCGTGGCATGAAGGTTTAAAAAGTATTTTAAAATTTAAAATTTAGAATTTAAAATTAATTATGGTAGGGTGTGCCGAATGGTAAGGCGCCACTCTGGAGAAGTGGTGGGGATTTTTCCCCTTGCAGGTTCGAGTCCTGTCCCTACCGCATCGTTTAAATTTCAAAGAGACAGTGCTATGTTAATAGGTATAATTGCAGATACCCACGACAATGTGCCTAATCTTTTGAAAGCCATAAAAGCCTTTAATGAAAAGAAGGTAGATTTGGTTTTGCATTGCGGTGATTGGGTTTCACCCTTTATGCCAGATTTTTGTGGTGATTTGCAAGCAAAAATCGTTTCTGTTTGGGGCAATAACGAAGGGGGTATCTACCGTTTTTTAACCAGACACCAAAAAAAGAAATGGAACATAGATTTCCAAAACAGAAGCGTGGAATTAGAACTTGATGGCAGGAAAATCATTGCTTATCATGGGGATTCAAAGCCATTGTTAAAAGCCTTGATAGATTGCCAGAAATACGATGCTGTTTTTTCAGGGCACACCCACGTTGCTTTGATTGCAAAAGAAGGAAAAACTTTGCACGTGAATCCTGGCTCAACCTCTGGATTGTCTGAGTCAAAGATAGTTGATGAAATAACCGTTGCTGTTTACAACACCAAAACCAACCAAGCCGGAATTATTCGCTTAAAGTAATTATTTGTTAATCATTGAAAGGTCGCTTCAATTTTTTATAACTTGTTAAAAAATGCCTGCAAAAAAGACAACAAAAACAAAAAAAGAGGAGTTTAAGGTTTCAGGTGAGGATGTTGTTAAGAAAATAAAGGCAATCATTAAAGAAGGAAACGCCAGAAGAATTATAGTTAAGAATGAAAAAGGCAAGGTTATGCTTGAAATCCCAGTGAGTGTGGCTGCTGTTGGTACTGTGTTAGCACCGATTTTGGCGGCTGCTGGGGTCTTGGTGGCTATGGTTAAGAAATGCACCATTATAGTTGAGAGAAAATAAAATGAATGGAAGGAGTTTCGCTCCTTCCTAAGGTCGAAGGAATTCGGTTCCTTTGACAGGTTTCTTCGATGATGATAGTTTAGTTCGTTTGTGGATTTTTGGGAATTTTATTATGTTTGATAGGACAAGGCGGCTTTTTAAAATTTCAAAGGCGTTTTTGGGAATAGTTTATCTTCTCAAGAAAGCCAGAAGGCATGGCAATGATTTTGGCTTGGTGGGAAAAAAGATAAACAGGCTAATTGCTGGCTTAGGACCTACCTTTGTAAAGTTAGCTCAGATGCTTTCTTTAAGAGCTGACCTTGTTCCTGCTGGCCTTGCTGATGAGTTAAGAGAACTGCTTGATAGGGGGAAAAAGGTAAGGACCAGCTCCATTGTGAATATCTTTAAACAAGAATTCGGAAAAATACCAGAAGATTGCTTTGAATACTTTGAAGAAGAGCCCTTGGCTGTGGCTTCATTAGCTCAGGTTCACAAAGCAAAATACAAAGGCAAGCTTGTGGTGGTTAAGGTCCAAAAGCCTGACATCAAAATGATTATCCAGCACGATTTGAGCTTAATAAAAAAAGCTCTTTTCTTTTTGCCAGCCCCCACTTCCAAGTTGAAAAACAGTAAAAAGTTATTAAAAAGAATCATAAAAGAGTTTTTCAAGTGGATGAAGTACGAGCTTGATTACAGATTGGAGGCTGTGCACTTATCAAGGGCGCTAAATAATTTTGCTGGAAGCGACTTTGTTGTAATTCCCAAAGTTTTTTATGAATTCAGTAGCGATAAGGTTTTGACCATGGAATATATTGAAGGGGTAAGCCTGAATGAGATATTTGACAATATAAAAGATTTGGCTTCAAGGCAGACGATTGATTACAAAGGGGTAAAAGTTAAAAAGAAAGAGTTTATAAAAAAGACAGTGGATGCGATTTTCAAACAGATATTTGAAGACGGCTATTTTCATGCTGATCCTCATCCAGCTAATCTTATTATTACCCAAAAAGACAAACTAGCCTATATTGATTTTGGTATAGTTGGCGTTTTGGACCCAAGATTGAAAGAGAAATTATTTGAGTTATTTATGTCTGTTATTGAAGGCGATGTCGTGGAAATAAGCGAATCTTTTATTAGTTTAGACGAGGTAAAGGGGCACGAACAGTTGCCCATCGTTCAAAAACGAATACGGGATTTGCTTAGCAAATTTACAACCGGAACAGCCTTGGATATGGGAGCCACTGAGATTTTCTATCAGTTAATAAACATTGCTTTGGAATGTGATATTGAACTGCCTTTATCTTTTGCTGTTTTGGGTAAAACCCTTTTTGCCTATGATGGTGAAATCCGCAAGGCAGACCCTCAATTTGATATTATAACAGCCTTTAGGGAAAGGCTGGAGGCAGGAGGGCTGGAAGGTTTTATCAAACAGATAGCTCCAATTTCAGTTCAAGACCTATTAAAACAAACAAGGGGCTTGCCTCAAGAGCTTGTTAATCTTTTGAGAAAATTATCCCAAGAGGGCTTGGAAGTAATCGTAAGATTTGCCCCCGTTAAAAAATAATCTTTCAATATTTGAACTCGGGTTTTGAACATTTGAGATATGGATTTTAGCGTTATTATTGTTAACCTCCTTTCTTTTTATCAATTGCCAGCTATTTTTTGGGGGGCTTTCTTTTTCGGTGAAACTGTTGTTATAACAGCCGCCTTTCTTTCTGCTCAAGGCATTTGGTCGCTATTAAACGTGTTTTGGCTGGCATTGGCTGGCACTTTGATATCTGACGCGCTTTGGTTTTTATTCGGCAAATCTTTTCTAAAGCTTCTTAATCGATGGCAAAGGTATCAGCAAAAGCACGATAAGTTTGTCAAGAAATTAGAAAGAATATTAGGCAGAAGACCTTTTTTGGTTCTCTTGTTTATCAAATTCTTATACGGCACAAGAATCCTAACTATTATTTATCTTTCTTTGCGCAAAATACGTTTTCGGACATTCTTGATCTTCAACACCATAGGCACTCTTGTGTGGCTCGTTGTAATGATTGCCATAGGCTGGCTGGCAGGTAAGGGCATTGCCAATGTTATTCCAGTTTTTCATAGAATAGGATATGCTTTGTCTTTATTGGTTTTATTTCTTATAATATTTAAAGTTATCACTTCATGGCTAGGCAAAAGAATAATCAAAAAATAACAGCTATAGTGCCAGCTTACAATGAGGCTGAAAGGATTGGCTCGGTTTTGGATGTTCTCACAAAATATCCCAAATTCAAAGAGATTATTGTAGTGGATGACGGTTCAATCGATAATACAGCCAAGGTTGTTAAGAAATACAATGTTCGTTATGTAAGAAATAAAGTAAACAAAGGCAAGGGCTACTCAATGGATGTTGGGGTTAAATTAGCCAAGGGCGATGTGATATTTTTCTCTGACGCTGATGTTATTGGTTTAACCCATAATATCATTAATGAGATTACAGAGCCCGTTCTCAAAGGAAAACTGGATATGTTTATTGGCATGCGGAGCAGGCAGCTCTATCATTTGCACTATTTGGTTGTTTTTATTCCTTTGCTTGGGGGCGAGAGAGCCTTAACCAAGGCTTTGTGGCAGAAACTGCCCAACTACTACAAAAGTTATTTTAAGGTTGAGGCAGGGTTAAATTTTTATGCCAAGTATTACGGCAAAGGGTTCGGTTATAAGGTTTTTAAGGGTTTATCTCAGGTGGTTAAGGAAAAAAAGTATGGCTTTTGGCAAGGCACTAAGCAACGTTGGGGCATGATGTCTAACATTCTTTGTGCTCAATTCAAGCTCCAGTTTGTTGATATACCCAAAACAATTCAGAATATAAGGACAAATATTTTTCTTGCTTTGCAAAGCCTTGCTGGCGTTTTTTTAGGCCTTTTAATTTTTGTTGCCAATTATATTCCCCGCAGCTTGAATCGCCTTCTATATTTTAGCGAAGGCCTCAATGGAAGTTTTACAGTGTCTTTGGCTCGTTTCTATATATATCTTGTAAAGATACTAAGCGTTAACATTATTGCGATCATTGGAATAATAATTGTTGCTTTTAACTCAGCCGTTCTCTTGTTTAGCCTTAAGAAGCTGGTAGATTTTATTTGTAGCCCATCAGTTAAGCGGGCAAAAAACACTCTCCGCCAAAAGGTTGATACAGCAAGTCGATTCAGAACATAGCTTACAAACAAAAAACTATGAACATCAAAAAAACAGCGATTGAGGCGGTAAGAAAAGCAGGCAAGGTTTTGTTAGAGATGTCTGAGAAAGAAATTAAATACGATATGAAAAGTGAGTACGATATTGTTACCGAAGCAGATTTAAAAGCCGAAGAGATTATTATTTCTCAGATAAGAAAAGACTTTCCAGAGCATAGTATTTTTTCTGAAGAAAAAGGTAAAGATACGAAAGAGTCTGAATATTGCTGGATTGTTGACCCTCTTGATGGCACTATTAACTTCTCAAGGGGGCTTGATGATTATTGCGTTGCTATTGCTGTTGAATACAAAAAGGATTTAGTGTTGGGAATTGTCTATCAGCCCCATTCTGACCGTCTTTATATTGCAGAAAAAGGTAAGGGCGCTTTTCTTAATAATAGAAGAATATCAGTTTCAGATGAGCCTGAAATGGTGAATATGATGTTGGCAATAGACAACTCTACCAAAATGGATATTAGAAAGAGAAACCTTCAACTTCTATCTAGAATAAATAATGAGGTGAGGCAAATCAGAATGTTTGGAAGTGGTTCTTTCACTTTAGCCAGGTTGGCTGCAGGACAGTTAGATATTTTTTATAGAGCCGGTCCCCTCCATTATTGGGATGCAGCTCCGGGAATCTTATTGGTAAAAGAGGCTGGAGGTATGGTTACCGACTTCCAGGGCAATAATATTAGCCGTAATTCTCAAACTTTCCTTGCCTCCAATGGCAAAAAACACCAAGAAATCCTTCAACTGATAGGTCAGCAAGAAAGAAAATTTTAGATTTCTTAATAATTTGTTTATAATTAATCTATATGGGTTTTTTCAAGCAGCTTCCAAGGAAAATTAAATATTTGGAGATTAGCCTTAGGTTGTTGTTGATTCTTTTTCTTGTTATTTTTTGCTATCACCTTTTATCATTTGACCCTTATGGAATTTGTTTTTATGAGCAAGATGTAACCAAAGTTTTGTCATTACTTTTTGTACTTGCTGCCTTGATTCTTGAATTTATCTCCGTGCATCTCCAAAAGAAAAATAACCTGCTGGTTAAAAAATCAATAAAGAGATTCTTTAGGTTTTTGTTGATAGTTCTCGTAATAGCCGTGGGTCTACTTGTTTTTGTTTCTTTCCCATGTTGTACCACTGGAAGAGCAAAAGACTCAAGAATTGTTTCAGCTGTTGGACAGATGAGAGTGGTGATGACCTATATTGGTAGCCAAGAGGGTAGTTACGATAATGTCAATTGTTCTAATTCAGAGATGAAGCCGCTTTGTAAAGAGGTTGATAATAATTACAGAGCTAAGATTCCTATGCTGAACATCTGTAGGGCAAGCAAAAAGATTCTGGATGGAAAGGAACCCGTGATTGTTCGTGCTCCTTTGACAAATTCCCAAGTAGCTTGTATCTATTCACCATTAAATAGCGGAGGATATTATTGTGCTGATAGCGAAGGTTATGCAGGCGCTACCACCACTGATCCGAGTAAGGCTGGTTGCTCGCTTGAAGGAGGAGCAAGATGCCCAGCAGGCCTTGTGAATCCGTAATAATTATGGAAATAAAAGATAGAGAATTACATAGGGTTGTGGTAACAGCCATTGTTGTTGCACCCCCACAGCAAAATTTTGGTAGTGGAAGTAAAGCTGCTAAATATTTGATTGTGCAAAGGAACAAGAACAAGAAAGCCTGGCCTGGAATGTGGACAGTGCCGGGCGGTGGTATGGAGGTTGATGATTATATTAATACTGAGAAAACAAATACTGATTGCTGGTATTTTGCTGTTGAGAAAACTTTGAAAAGAGAAATAAAAGAGGAAGTGGGCTTAGATGTTGGCAGAGCAAAATATCTTTTGGATATAGCTTTTATAAGACCTGATGGCATACCTGTTATTACATTGAGCTTTTATTGTAATTGGAAGTCGGGTGAGGTAAAATTAAATGAGGAAAATATTGATTATAAATGGGTGAGCTTTGAAGAGGCGAAAAATTATGAGCTGGTGCCTGGGCTTTTAGGCGAGATAGAAATGGTTGGCAGAATCTTAAAGGGCGAGGACCCTGACAGGGTTAATTACAAAAATATCTAAAAATTTATAATTGTGTCGGAATTCTAATGAATTCCGACACAACAGGGGTGGGTCGGAGGGGAAGAATTCCCCTCCGTGTAGGAAAACAGGCTTTTACCGAAGGTAAAAACGTTAGAAACCGAGGGTTTCTAAAAATATTATGTCAGGAATCTTTAGCTTGGAAAAATTAACTACCTGGATTTTAACTGACGGGTTAAGAGTAATTGGCATTCTGCTGGCTGCTTGGGTGGCAACCCGAGTTTTGAAGATAGTGCTTTCCAGGGTGGTAAGGCGGGCTTTGCAAAAAGGGCTTGATGGGCTCCGAGCCAAGAAGGTGGCAGTGGAGTTAGATGAAGACAGATTAAAGACATTAGAAAGGGTTTTTAGGTCTATTCTAAAAACCCTTATCTGGGTTTTTGCTATAGTTACGGTTTTACCTGAGTTTGGTGTTAATATTGGTCCGCTTTTGGCAGGGCTTGGGTTTGCAGGATTGGCTTTGGGTTTTGGAGCTAGAACTCTGATTCAAGATTATATCTCAGGGCTTTTTATTCTTATTGAAGATCAATACAGGGTAGGGGAAGAGGTGGAACTAGCTGGGGTTAAAGGAACGGTTAAGAGCCTTAATCTAAGAAGGACAATGATTGAAGACGGAAACAAGAATTTAAACTTTATTCCCAACAATCAGATTAAGAAAGCTACTAATTTTTCAAGAAAAATCAAGCAAAAAAAAGCAGTAAGAGCAAAAGGTAGAAAAAAGTAACTTTTTACTCTAACTGTGTAATTCCGCTGCCCGCATTATCTCTTGCGGGCTATTAGTTTATAATAGAGCTTTTCGTATTCATCCACCATTGTTTCTTTAGTGAATTTTTGCTCAACCCATTTTCGGCAATCTTCCCTTTTGATTTGGTTAATTTTTTTCAAAGCCTGAACAGCTCCTGTGGCATTTTTTACTATAAAACCTGTTTTGCCGTGAGCAATTACTTCCGGCACAGAACCTCGTTTGAAGGCAATCACCGGCGTGCCGCAAGCCATTGATTCTACCATAACCAAACCAAACGGCTCTTCCCAGTCAATAGGATATAAACAGGCTTTGGCTTCTCGGTAGAATTTGTTTAGTGCTTTTTGGCTTAACTCACCCACATACTTTATTTTTGAACCCAAAAGAGGCTTTATTCTTTCTTTAAAATATTCTTTATGTTGAGCCTGGATTTGACCAGCCAGCAGTAATTTTACTCCTGCCCTTTTAGCGATTTTAATGGCGGTTTCAGGTCCCTTAGCTGGGCAGACTCTGGCAATCCAAATAAAGTGGTCTCTGGGCTTGGGGTTGAAGCGGAAAGGAGCTAAATCAATGCCGTTGTAGATTACCCAGCTGTTTTTGAATTTTAGAGGGGCGTTTTTCATCTCAGACTTTGAGATGAAAACAAGGTTTAAATCATTTCTATAAAAATTAAAAACCTGCCATCTCCGGTGAGGGGCTTTGGGGATATTATGCATTGTGTGCACCACAACAGGCTTTTTACAGATGCGCTGGAAATAAGCGCCCATTATGCCCCAGTGGCAATGGATAATATCGAATTCCTCGGCTCTTTCAAAAGCCATTGAATGGACAAGGTTGTTCCACCAGTAAGCGCCCCACTTAGCCCCCATCGCGATTACCCCTTTCTTTACTGGGGCTACTAACTTTGCTTTGGTTTTTGAATCACCAGGGGCAAACAGAGTAACCTTATGACCTTTTTCAGTGAGTCTTTCCGTTAAAAAAGAAATAATCCTCTCACTACCCCCATACTTTTTTGGAGGTATAGGAAACCAAAGAGGAGCGGCTTGAGCTATTCTTAATTTACGCATAATTTTAGATATTAATTAATGTTTCAAAACCTTTTATTGCCCTTTTTATTGTTTGTTTAAGTATCTTTTTAAATTTATTTTCTTTTGAGGTTGTTAAAACATTACCTGCTAGTTCACCTAGAGCCTCCACAACAATTATTAGCCTGAAGGCTTCTTTAAAATCTTGCCTTTCTTTTTGGGTTAATTTGGAAAGGAAATATAGAATGAGGGATTTTCGCCACCGCCTGTATTTATATGTTTGTATCCAAGTTCTGGCAATGTCAGCTGCTTTGTTGTCAATTCTGGCTAATTCCCAATCAGTAAGATAGACATTGCCCAAGCTTACAAAGAAGTTTGCCAAGGTTGCATCTCCGTGAGCTAAAACAAGATTGTCCTTTTTCAAATATTTTTTTTGACTTTCAAAAAACTGGTTAATGCCTTTTACGTCAACCATTTTTTCTTTTTTCCTGGACTTCAGTATATTTTCAAATTTTTTGATAATTTGCAAATAGTTACTGCTCTTCCTTTCTTTCAAGCCCATATCTGAAAATTTATCTTTATATTTTTTGTAAGTTATTTTTTGCAGCGTCAGCAAGTTGTCAATTGCTTTTTCTCTAACCTCTTTTCTCAAGCCGTTTTTGTAGATTCTGAAATGATGACCAATGATTCTTCCCGGTAGATATTGACGTAAAAACCAACAGGGATACTCCTCTGTATTTGATTTAATGAAAAGGGGTATGTTTAGCCTCTTGTGTTTTTGGGAAAAGGGCGCTAAAAAATTGGTTACTGCTATTTCTTTTTTTAACAATTGACTATCTTGCCCTTCCCTGCTTATTAATATTTTAAAAAAAACCACTTGGTTATCTGAGGTTAAACAGGGGCTTGAATAGAATCTCTTGTCTTTCTTTTTAAAATTAGATAGACGTAGTTTTGGCTTCAGTTTGAGCTCTTTTAATTTTTTCTCAACTATTCTGTCTATGTTTTTAATAAATTTTTTCAATGGCATATCATCTCTTTACGGCTTTAAAATGAACTTTTTCGTATTCATCAATCATTCTTTCAACAGAGAAATTTTTCCTTGCCCATTCTCGGCAGTCTTCTCTTTTGATTTGGTCAATATTCTTCATGGCTTGAGCCATCTCTCTTACGTTTTTAACGATAAAACCAGTTTTGCCTGGTTTGATTACTTCACGTACCGATCCTTTATCAAAAGCAATCACTGGACTGCCGCAAGCCATGCTTTCTATCATTACCAAGCCAAACGGCTCCTCCCAGTTTATGGGAAACAAAAGAGCTTTTGAAGAAGCATAGAGCTGCTTTATTTTCGCAAAAGGCACTTCACCCACATATCTAATATTTCCCTTAAGGCGGTGTTTAATTTTTTCTTTAAAATAACGTTTATCATTTATTTTACCAGCGATGATTAGCTTTTCCTTAGCTAAATTGGCAGCCAATATGGCATCCAACGGATTTTTTCCCTCTCTGAGTTTGCCAGAAAAAAGAAAGTAGTTCTTTGGTTCTTTACGAAAAGGGAATTTTTTGAGGTCAATGCCATTATAAATCGTTGTTGAGTAATGAAGATTAGGGAAGGGCTTTCTTTGATTGTTGGAAATTGTAATCAAGCGGGATTTAAAGTGTTTATAAACCCAAACCATTTCTTTATACAAAGGCAAATGCAAAACATGATAAACCCTAACTCCCATTTCTTTTTCCAAACCAGCAAAAACCCCTCCGTTAACCGTATGATTAAAAACCACAGCAATCTCTTTTTTTCTTTTTAGCGCTTCTTGCTTCATTCTTATTAAAACACTCAGTTCTATCCTTAGCCTTCTCGAGGCTTCAGCCTCTGAGGTAATCTTATATGCTGCAATGGGCTTGTCGCAAACCTCCACTAATTCAGCTGATGTTTTAGTACCCTTTGGTGCAAAAAGCAAAACCTTGTAGCCTTTTTTTATCAAGCCTTCAACCAGGTAATAAACCATCCATTCAATTCCCCCTTGTTTTGGAGGAGGTATAGGCAGGCCCAAGGGTCCTAAGATAGCAATTTTTTTAGCCATTTTTATCGTTCTTTTTTATTTTTCTTTTATTTTGCTGATAACATAATTCTGACGATCGCTATAATTATGTTATCACCGTTTGATAATTTCTTTGTAGGCTTTTTCGTAGTTGTCTACCATTTTCTCAAGAGAAAAGTTTTTCTCAATATGTTTTCTGCAATCCTCGGGATGAATCTTATCAATATCCTTCAAGGCTTTTTTTAATCCAGTTAAACCCTCTTTTGCTTTTACCACAAAGCCGGTTTTGCCGTGTTTGATTACTTCTGGCACCGAGCCCCTGGCAAATCCAATCACCGGCGTGCCGCAGCTCATAGCCTCAACCATTACCAAGCCAAACGGCTCTTCCCAATTAATAGGGAAGAGCACAGCCTTGGCTTTTTGCATCAGTTTGACTATTTGTTTTTTTGCTAAGGGTTGTTCAGCTGAGATAGGGCAGATCCACCTGATTTTTCTTGAGAGATAGGGTTTAACATCTTTATTGAAAAATTCAATGTCTTCAACATTCCCCACCAATAAAAGCCTCTCTCTGGTCGCCCTTGCCAACCTAATTGCCCATCTCACCCCTTTTGTGTCCATAAACTTGCCTTTTTTATCTTTGGCCCTGCCTAGTCTACCAACCCAAAGCAGGTAATTTTCTTTTTTTGGGCAATACTCATATAAATTAATATCAACGCCATTATAAATTACTTTATAAACCTTGGTTTTTTTTGCTAACTTAGCAGCTGATTTTGAAATGCAGATAAGATGGTTTTTTTTAAACAAAGAAAGAACCTCGTCGGTTTCTTTATTCATTGTCGCATCCAAGGTAGTAAGCAGAGGAGTTTTAAATCTCTCAGCTGCAAACAAGTTAAAAAACTCGGGTCTTGCGCGATTGTGAACGATATCATAATCATCGGCTATCCTTTCTGCCATTTTTGCTTGTTTGGTTAAAAAAGCGGTTCTAGCAACAAACTCGTTTTCAAAAGGACCCATCTCAATAAATCCTCTTGGGATAACCGGAATAATCTTAGCTCTTTTAACCTTGCTGTCGCCAGTTCCCAAGAGGCTCACTTGATGTCCTTTTTTAATCAAGCCGACAGCCAAATCAAAAACCAGCCGAGGCCTGGCCGCTGTAATTTTATTATCAACTCGTCTTTTCAACGGCGCCAAAATTAGAACCTTCATAATATTTTATTATTTTAACATAATAAAATAGAATAAAAAACCGGTTCTTTAACAACCACGTTTTCTCGAGTTATCCACTTAATCACTTAATCACTCATCTATCTCCTGCTGTTTCTGCCGTTTCTGCCATTGGGGCAGACTTTTTTGTAAAGGCGGTGGAATTTTTTAGTAATTTTTTTCCAGGTAAAGTCTTGCTCCACTGTTTTTCGAGCAGCCTCCCCCATTTTTTGGCGCAACTCATCTTTTTCCAAAAGTTTGTTGCAGGCTTCAGCAATATTTTTAGAGTTTCTTGGCTTAACAAAAAGCCCGTTGTGGTTGTGCTTGACCAACAACGGGATGCCGCCTTTTCTGGTTGCTATTACCGGTGTTTTTGAAGCCATAGCTTCAAGTATTGTTAATCCCAGAGGTTCGTCCCAAACAGAGGGTGAGATAAAAAGGTCAGCTCGATAGTAAAAGTTAATTAGGTCCTGACCGCTCAAATAGCCTAAAAGGTGAACGTTCTTTAATTGCCTTTGGGCAATCAGGCTTTCAAGATAACTTTTTTCAGGTCCTTCGCCAACAAGAAATACCTCCCCCTTAATATCTTTGGCTGCCCTTACTAAATAGCTTACCCCCTTGTGAGAGATAAGCCGTCCTGTGAACAGAACCACCTTTTTATTTTTTATCTTATATTTTTTATCTAAAGAAGAAGTTTCCAGCTTGGTTGGAAAACGGCCCATATCAATGCCACCAGCAATTATACTGATGTTTTTGGAGTATTGCCTGCCAAAGGTTTGCAAAAGCTTGCTTCTGGTGTGGCCGCTGTTAGCAGTTATTGCTTTGGCGTGGCGCATTGCATCTTCTGATAGAGAAAGGAATCTTTTGTCTTCTAAGATATGATATAAACAGCTGCCGTGTGAGGTAATGATATACCTGACATTTTTTAAAGCCTTAGCATATCTTGCTACCCAACTTATTAAAGAAAGATGGTGGACATGAATTATGTCTGGTTCAAAATTGGCAATAGCCTCAATGGTTGTGTCCAAAAATGCCTTGTAAACACCTGTGATTTCTCTGGCAGAAAGCTCAGAATATCTTTTAGCTCCTTTAAGTTCAGGGTGCCCTACAAAAACCGGGGTTTGGGGAGGCTCCACCCGGTACTGCTTGATTTTATCTGCCATAAACCTTCTTTCTTCTGGCGCCACAATACCTATTTTATAGCCCAACTTAACCAGTTCTTGAACTGTATGACGTAAATACGTTCCAGAGCCTGAGCCCCACAAAGGAAAATCGTATAAAAAGAGGATTTTCATACTCTCTGATTTTTAGCCTCTAAAAAATAGCCCACCAGCTTCAGCATAGCGACTATTTTGTCAATAAGATATATTCATTGTACCCCCAGATAAACCCGAATGTCAACCCTTCACACCCTTTGCCATCACACTTTACTAGAATAGTCAACCCTTTCTTTCCCTTGTTTTTGCCTTTCTTGTTTTCCGGTTTTGGGTGTGTTAATATAAAGGCGTGAAATTAGAAGTATGGTAGATTCTCCGGTGCAACAAATCAAAGATAAATTGGATATTGTTGAACTGGTAAGAGGCTATGTTAAGCTTGAAAAAACAGGGATAAACTGGAGGGCTCCCTGTCCCTTTCACTCAGAAAAAAAGCCCTCTTTTTTTGTTTCCCCAGCTCGCCAGATGTTCAAATGTTTTGGGTGTAATGAATCAGGATCAGTTTTTGACTTTATAATGAAGATTGAGGGTGTTGAGTTTGGCGATGCCTTAAGAATATTGGCTAAACGAGCAGGGGTTGAGCTAAAAAGTGCTCACCCAGAGCTTCGCACAAAACGTCAGCGCCTTTATGAGATATGCGAGCTGTCCTGCCGCTTTTTTGAAAAACAATTAGAGGGAAGCTCGCGGGGCAAAGAGGTTAAAGACTATTTACTGAAAAGAGGCATTAAAAAAGAAACAATTAAAAAATGGCGCTTGGGCTACTCGCCTGAAAAATGGCGAGCCTTGTCTGATTTTTTAGTCAGCAGGGGTTATAAAAGAGAAGAAGTGTTGGGGGCAGGATTGGCTGTGAAATCTGAAAAAAGCCAGCTTCCCTATGACAGGTTTCGAGGAAGAATCATTTTCCCTATTTTTGATTTAAATTCCCAGGTCATTGGGTTTGGAGGCCGTGTTTTTAGCCCAAGTCCCCGTACTAAGCAAAAGGGAACAGGTTCTGGGACTGAGCAGGAGGTGATAGCTAAGTATATCAATATTCCCAATACCTTGCTTTATGACAAAAGCCGAGTTATTTACGGCTTAAACTTTGCTAAAATGGAGATTAGAAAGAAGGATTCCTGCATTTTAACTGAGGGCTATACCGATGTAATCTTGTCCCATCAAGCAGGCTTTGAAAACACCGTAGCCTCAAGCGGCACAGCCCTAACTCCTTACCAGCTCAAGATTCTTAAAAGATATACCTCCAATCTCCTAACTGCTTTTGATATGGACGTTGCTGGAGATTTAGCCACCAAGAGGGGTATTGATTTGGCTCAAAGAGAAGATTTTGAAGTGAAGGTTATTTCTATGCCAAAAGACACTGATCCAGCCGACATTATTTTAAAAAGCCCTAAGAGATGGCAAAGCTTGGTTGAAAAAGCAAAGGAGATTATGGAATTTTACTTTGAAAACGCCTGTTCAAAGTTTAATAAAGAAAGCCCAAAAGGGAAAAGAGAAATCGCCAAGGTTTTTTTGCCAGCCATCAAAAGAATTCCTAACAAGATTTTGCAGTCTCATTGGGTTCAGAAGCTGGCTGGCGCTTTGAAGGTTTCAGAGGAAGCGATCCTTGAAGAATTAAGAAAATTAACAAAGAAAGAATCTATCCCATCCTTTGCCTCTTCTGTTTCTTCGCCTGGCGATGATGTTTTCCTGAAAAAGCAAGAGCAGAAAAACAGAATAGATCTTTTAGAAGAGAGAATGCTTTCTTTGGTTTTTCATACCCCGAGCTCTCTGAGTTTTATTGATAAATGTGTTTTTGCTGACTGTTCTTCTCAGGTGGGTGAAATTTTACGGGTCCTTTCCAAAGAACAAGCCCAAAACTGGGAAAAGATAGACGAAGCAGTGCTTGGCAAATTAAAGAAAAAAAAGGACGACCTCAACACAATCATAGAAAAGTGTCTTTTTAACTCTGAAATTGAAGAGTGTTCTCACCCAGAAGAAGAGATGAAGATTTGTTCAGCTTCTTGGGTGAAGATTTTCAACCAAAAAAAGCTCCAAGCTATTTCAAAAGATATTCAATCAGCCGAGGAAAAAGGAGATGAAAAAAAGCTCAAAGACTTAATGAAGAAATTTCAAGAACTTTCTCAAAGCTGCAAGGCTTAATCAAGCTTTACAAACAAATGCCTAAAAAAGTCACTAAACCAAAGAAGGTTAAAAAGAAAAGGGTAAAAGTAAAAAGAAAACAGCCTCAAGCCAAAAAAAAGAAGGGACGTCCTTCAGTTAAAAAAAAGAAAAAAACCGTCAAAAAGAAAACCGCCCCAAAGAAGGTTAGCAAGAAAAAAGTTGTCAAACGAAAAACCGTCAAGGGCAAAACTGTCAAAAAAAAGCCTGTCAAAAGAAAAGTTGCTAAAAGAAAAGTTGCCAAAAAAAGAGGCAGGCCTCGTACCACCCCTTCTAAAAAACGAATACCTGCTAGCAGAAAGAGAAGGAAAATACTTTTCACTGAAGAAAAAACAAAACCCCTTTTTGAAAGAGGTAAAAAGCGAGGCTTTGTAACAACCAGCGAGATCCTGCTTCAATTCCCGGAATTTGAAAAAGATATTCCTGGCCTGGAAGAATTTTATGATTTCTTAGAAAAAGAAGGGATCAAGGTTTTGGAGCGCCGAAGCTTTTTAGAACCAGAAGAGGATAAAAAAAGGAAAGAGCTTACCCAGCCAAAGATTGATTCTGTGCAAATGTATTTAAAGGAAATCGGAAGTTTATCAATGATTTCTGCTAAAGAAGAAAAAGAGCTGGCTAAAAGAATTGAAAAGGGGGATGATGAAGCAAAAAAGAGATTAGCTCAAGCAAACCTAAGGCTTGTTGTTTCTATTGCCAAAAAATATATTGGCCGCTCTCCCAACCTGACATTGCTTGACTTAATCCAAGAAGGCAACCTTGGCCTTTTCAGAGCAGTTGAAAAATTTGACTGGCGAAAAGGCTACAAATTCTCAACCTATGCCACCTGGTGGATAAGGCAAGCTATCACCCGAGCTCTGGCTGACCAATCCCGTACCATCCGTATCCCTGTGCATATGGTAGAAACAATCAGCAAATACGAGAAAACAAGAAAACGCCTCTTGCAGAACCTCGGCAGACCCGCCTTGCCAGAAGAAATTGCAGCTGAAATGGGCCTTGAAGTTGCTAAGGTTCACCATTTAAGAAGAATAAAACAAAAAGCTGTTTCTTTAGAAACTCCAGTTGGTGAGGACGAAAAAGACAGCGTCTTGGCTGAGTTCATCCGAGACGAAAAAACCCCCTCTCCCTCTCTGGAGGCAGCCCGTAATCTTTTAAAAGCAAGGCTAGACGAAATTTCATCAGAGCTTAGCCCCAGAGAAAGAAAAATCCTAGCAATGCGTTTCGGCTTAGAAAACGGCGTCACCCACACTCTAGAAGAAGTTGGCAAAGAGTTTGGCGTAACCAGGGAAAGAATCCGCCAAATCCAAGCCAAAGCCCTTGAGCGCATCCGCCGCCTCCGCGCCCTCAAAAAACTAAAAGATTACTAATTTAGTTAGTAGTTTGTAGTTCGTAGTTAGTAGAGGTTTGTAGTTGGTAGAAGTTCTTAGTTAGTAGAGAGTTTTTATGGACACAGCAAAGTCATACAAAGATTTGAAGGTATGGCACAGAGGAATAGAGCTTGTAAGAGAGATTTATCTTTTAACTGGGTATTTTCCTAGTGAGGAGATTTATGGCTTAACTGCTCAGATGAGAAGAGCTGCTGTAGCTATTCCTTCTAACATTGCAGAGGGTCAAAGAAGGGGACACCTCAAAGAATTTTTGCGATTTCTTTACATTAGCTATGCGTCTGGAGCAGAGCTAGAAACTCAGCTTGAAATATGTAAAAACCTTGCTAAATTAAGAAAGTTAGATTATAGTAAGGTAGATAATTTATTAGAGGAAGTAATGAAGATGTTGAACAAGCTAATTAGTAGCTTGAAAGAAAAGCAATAGCTTTCTACAAACTACTAACTACAAACTACAAACTGAAAAACATTCCGGAGTAGCTCAATGGTAGAGCAACTCGCTGTAAATATTTGCAGCTTCTGCAAGTAATTGCAGATGACAAACAAGGTGAATTGCGAAAAACCTAATCTTTCTGAAAGGCAATCCGCAGCCAAGCCTTGACCTAATGTCGGGGAAGGTTCAGAGACTTATAGCGCCTTGCACCCTATAAAGGGTGATGAGATAGTCCACGCCTTAGGGAAACTTAAGGGTAAAGTGTAACGAGTGGGTTGTAGGTTCGAGTCCTACCTCCGGAGCAACATAGGACTTTTTGAGTAAAGTTCCGTCAATTCCCGTTTATTTTGGGCATTTTTAGAGGTTCGAACCTTATTTTTTATTGCTCTTGCCTCAGGCGCTACTTCTCCAATCAGGAGAAGTGGTTTTTGTATTAAAATCTGCAGTTTTTGGTCTTTTAAGAGCAGGTTCGAACCTAAGTTTGAAAGTATCTGTTTTTGCTTTTCTGGGTTATCAATTTCAAACTCTT
>CAYGBM010000037.1:0-2518 GCA_964348225.1 uncultured Candidatus Saccharibacteria bacterium
GCTGAGCCTGACCAAATCGACCATTTAGGTAATCGAAGAATAAGGAATCTGTCAGAACTTTGCTCGGGCAGGGTTAGGGTCGGTTTGATGAGGACGGAGAGAATAATTAAAGATAGAATGTCAACCTTGGACGTAGCAACCTTAACTCCTTCTCAAATTGTGAACCCAAGACCGGTTATGGCGGTAATTCAGGAATTTTTTGCCTCTTCTCAGTTCTCTCAATTTATGGACGCTGAAAACCCCTTGGCTGAGCTTGAGCATAAAAGAAGGTTAACCGCCACAGGCCCTGGGGGGCTAACCAGGGAAAGGGCTGGATTTGAGGTTCGGGATGTTCAGCCTTCTCACTATGGAAGAATTTGCCCTATCCAAACGCCGGAAGGCCAAAATGTTGGGTTGATTAATCATTTAGCTTGTTTTGCCTCGGTTAATCCCTTTGGGTTTTTGGAAACTCCATATTTTAGAGTGAAAAAGGGGAAGGTTACAAACGAAGTTCAATATCTTACCGCAACCCAAGAGGAGAAACATAATATTACCCACGCTGGTATAGCGATAAAAAAAGATGGAACTTTGTTAGACGAAGAAGTGGATGCCAGAAAGAGCGGAAAGCCGGTGCTCGTTATGAAGAAAGAGATTGATTTTATAGATGTTTCTTCAAAACAACCCTTAAGCGTAGCCACTTCTCTTATTCCGTTTTTACAGAATGACGACGCCAACCGAGCTTTAATGGGTTCTAATATGCAGCGGCAGTCCGTGCCTCTAGTGAACCCTGAGGCTCCCTTGGTGGGTACGGGCGTTGAAAGAAACGTTGCTTTGGATTCTGGGGAGGAAATCATAGCCCCAGAGCCAGGATTTATTAAAGAGGTTGACGCAGAGCAGATTAAATTAAAAACGAGCAAAGGCTCTTTAACCTTTAACCTTCGCAAGTTTGAGAGAAGGAATCAGTATACAGCCACCCATCAAAGACCTCAGGTGAAGAAGGGCCAGAATGTTAAAAAGGGCAATATCCTGGCTGATGGAACAGCCATTGATAAGGGGAGGCTGGCTTTGGGGAGAAATGTCTTAGTTGCTTTTCTTCCTTTTAGAGGTGGTAATTTTGAAGATGCTATTGTTATTTCAGAAAAATTGGTAAAAGAGGATGTTTTTACCTCAATTCATATTGAAAATTTTACCTGCAATGTAAGGGATACAAAGCTGGGCCCTGAAATTACCACCTGTGATATTCCTAATGTGTCTGAGGAGAAGTTGAAAGATTTAGATGAGGAGGGAGTTGTGAGGATAGGGGCGGAAGTTGGCCCAAATGATATTTTGGTAGGGAAGATTTCTCCCAAGGGCGAAAAAGCTTTAACGGCTGAGGAGAGATTGCTGAAAGCGATTTTTGGAGAGAAGGCAAAAGAGGTGAAAGATTCTTCTCTGAGAATGGAGCATGGGAAAAAGGGAAGGGTGGTTGCAGTTAGGATTTTTTCCCGAGAGAGAGGCCATAAACTTGAACCAGGAGTTTTACAGAAAATAAAAGTGGAGGTAGCTCAGATTAGAAAAATTAAAGTTGGCGATAAGCTGGCAGGACGTCATGGAAATAAGGGGGTTGTTGCTATAATTTTACCAGAGGAAGAAATGCCCTTTCTTGAAGACGGCACCCCAGTAGATATTGTTTTAAATCCAATGGGGGTGGTTTCAAGAATGAATATCGGGCAGATTTTGGAAACGCATTTAGGGTGGGCCGCAAAAAAATTGGGCTATTTAGCAATATCCCCTGCCCTTTTGGGGGCTAATGAAGCTGATATTAAAAAAGAGTTAAAAGAGGCTGGCTTGCCAGAATCAGGCCAGGTTACTTTATATGATGGAAGAACAGGGCAGCCTTTTCCAACGAAAATTACGGTAGGTTTTATCTATATGATGAAATTGATTCATATGGTTGAAGATAAAATCCATATGCGTTCAATTGGTCCTTACTCATTGATAACCCAGCAACCCTTAGGGGGCAAGGCTCAGTTTGGAGGGCAGAGATTTGGCGAAATGGAAGTTTGGACGTTGGAGGCATATGGGGCAGCTCACATTTTGCAGGAGATGTTGACTATTAAATCGGATGATGTACCAGGACGAGCTGCCACCTACGAAGCTATTTTAAAGGGAGAGGTAGTGAAAAAGCCGAATCTACCCGCTTCCTTTAACTTGCTGGTTTCTGAATTGAAGTCTCTGGGATTGAATGTTGAAGTTAAGACAAAAGTGGTTGAAGAAAAGGATGCAGACAGAAAAGAAAAGAGCAAAAATTCTTAATTCTTAATTAAATTTTTAACTTTCAATTCTTAATTTTTAATTATTGTTTTCATGAAGGTATCAGACTTACAATCAATTCGTATAAAGGTAGCCTCTCCTGATGAGATTTTATCGTGGTCCAATGGAGAGGTAAAGAAACCCGAAACCATTAACTACCGGACTCAGAGACCAGAAAAGGACGGGCTTTTTTGTGAGAAGATTTTTGGACCAACAAAAGATTACGAGTGTTACTGCGGAAAATACA
>CAYGBM010000038.1:0-7237 GCA_964348225.1 uncultured Candidatus Saccharibacteria bacterium
TAATAATAGCAATAATGCCAATAATGATTGAGGGGTTTTTCATATACTCCCATTATAAAAAAGCAAGATTGTTTGTCAATAGTCTCATTTTGCAAAGGAAAAAGGATATGACGCTAACGGCCGTCATATCCCCTCCTAAACTCAGAAGCTAGGAGTATACTCTCTAGTCAAATTAAGGTCCCGTAAAACTTTATCGAGTTCCTGTCCTTTGATCCAAACTCCATCAGGAGAAAGCAAGATAGCCTCTATATAGAAAGTGTCTTGCTTTTCTTCTGTAACAATACCTCGCATCCCAAAGACTTTCTGAGCATTTGCACAACCATTCCCTCGCGCCTCTATCTTTCCATTGTGTTCTTCAACCTTGCAGAATCCTCCAAAATAAGCCTGCCAGGTTAATTCTGCAATGAATTTTTCACCTTCTGTCATAGCAGCAAAACCTCCCCTCATTCAACGAGAAATACTCCAAGATCTTCTATATAATAACGGCCCTCACGAACCAGACAAAACATGTTTTCTGTCGTCCCCTTCAATTCTCACGTAAGCAGGACTAGACGAAGGAAAAAACGCTTTCCATCTGACATCCTTTTCCTGCTTTCCACAACCACCATTCCTTAATTCTTTTCCCGACATTATCTCTACTCCTCTCTTTCCCTCGTTGGGAAAATTCGATCCCTAAAATTTAACGTCCCCCTTAATCTTTTAATGTGCAGGTCTTTTGACCTAGCCTTGCTGGATAAATCTGCGCGATTTACGAAGCAAAGTTAGCCCACAAAACAAAACCCCCAGCTTTTCGGCTGGGAGGCGTGTTTCCAAGTTTTTTTTGTTTATATTATGCTCTTAGCTTTTTAGTTTCTGCTGTTACAAAACAAAGTCTCCCAGCCTTTTGGGGTAAAAGGAGTAAAAGAAGCAAAAGCAACAGTGCTTTTATCCTCACACCAAACGAAGTTTTGGTGTGAGGATGAACTGGGAGATTTAATTTTTGAAAACCAGGTTCCATAATTTTCTCTTTAGACAATATTAGCAAAAAGCAAAAGTGTCTGTCAAGTGGTTATTGCCTTTTATAAGTTTCTTCTATCAAGTCTCTGGTATTTGATACATTCAGGCTTTTTAAGAAGAAAAGATATTTTGCCTCTAATTCCTCGCAGATTTTTTTAAGGTTTTTCTGGGGAATATTCCAGATTTCTTTTTTGAATGGACCCAAAGCATGCTTTCTAAACTTGTAGAGAAATTGGACGTCTGTTTGGGTAGATTTTCTTTCTTCAGGGAATTTATTCTCTAACCAGGAATACATCTTCTCTTTAAGGTCTTGTGGGAAATAAGCGCTGTCATAAACTATATTTTGAAAAACCGTGGCTAAATGAATCTCGCAAGCCCCTGTTTTTGGAAATCTCTTAAAGTACTTTTCTGGCAGGGTTGAAGCCCCGTGCTGAACCGCTCCTGCCAACTCATATTTTCTAGCTTCATCTGAAAGCTCTTTTAAGGTTTTAAAGTCTGCCTCTATTTCTTTAAGCTTGCCAGAAGCTAACATTAAACCACCATGAGAAGTTCCAGTTTGAACTGCCACTTTTATAATGCCTTTGAAATCGCCCTGCTGCTTTAGCATTTTTTTATAGCCTTGTAAAAAATTCTGTAAGTCCTTCAAGGTTGTATTTTCTCCCCCTATCTCACCTATCTCCCCTCCAACTGAAATTGTTAAATTTTCTGGCTCTAATTCCCTGATAAATGCAGTAAGTTCTGCTGCTTGTGTAAAGTTCTTTTCAATGGGCAGGGCTGAACAATCAATGTCAATGCTATAAAATCCAGCTGCAATCGCCTCTTTAATTAAATCTCTTGTTACTTTAATATGGTTACCTTTGCCCTCTTTACATTTAAAATGGTCGCCCTGAAAGAATAAGGGTCCCTTGAAATTCTCTTTTACCCCAGCTGATAAACAAACCATTAAATACTCTTCAAAAGACTGATCTGTGTATTCTTTTTCTGAACCAGCAAGCTCCAAGATAAAAGCGCCAGCCTTTTGTTTTTTTATTGCCCGAAAAAGAGCAGAGGCTGCATCAAACGTCAAAGTTCTAATATTGAAAGCTGGCACCGTAAAGCCAGTACATTCTTCTCTGGCTATTCTATCGTAAAGTTCTTGTATAGAAGATAAAAAAATCCCAGCTTTCTTAGCTGCCTTTCTTATTTCTCTTCTTGCTGATTCTTTATCCTCTCCAAAAACAGCTTGTTGAGCCAAATCTCTCATAAAATTCACCCCACCCCCATTATAATAATATTCTAGCGATCGCTAAAATCTTGTTATAGGAGTTTTTTAAGGATTTCGTTAACTGTTTGGGGATTTGCCTTGCCTTTTGTTTGAGCCATCACCTGCCCTACCAAAAACTGCAAGGCTGTTTCTTTCCCCTTTTTATAATCCTCTACTGGCTTTGGGTTTTTCTCAATTACCTCTTGGATAACTCTTTCAATTTCCCCTTTATCAGTTATTTGCTGCAAGCCCTTTTCTTCAATAATTTGGGAGGGGTCTTTGGAAGTTCCGAACATTTCTTTTAAAACAGTTTTGGCGATTTTGCTTGATATCTCTCCAGTATAAATCATGCTCAAGAACTCAGCAAAATTCTCAGGGCTAATCAAAAAGTCCTCCCCTTCCCCTGGAATAACAGAACCCTCCTTGTCCTTTGCTTCAGAAAGGTCAGTGGGAGAAACAGCTGCTTCTTTTAAAAGGCTTTGGAGATCACTTGCTATATAGTTGGAGGTTAATTTTATTAACCTCTGGAATTCTTTTTCATTTTTTTCAATCTCTGGCTTCTTTGTTTTCACCCAATCCCTGAGCTCAGAAACTACTTTTTCAAAATACTCTCCTAAATCCTTGTGAGAAACAAAAAGCCCTATTTCTTTTTCTGAAAGCTGATACTCTTGATGAAACCGTTCTTTCCTTTTTGAGGGCAATTCTGGAATTTCAGATTTAATTTCTTTTAAGAATTTTTCGCTGATTTTTAATGGAGGCAGGTCGGGCTCTGGAAAATAACGATAATCATGAGCTTCTTCTTTTTCTCTCTGGGAAAAGGTTATTTCTTTTTTATCATGCCAACCCCTTGTTTCTTGAACTATCTTATCACCATCGTCCAATATCTTTCCTTGCCTTTTTATCTCATACTCAATCGCTTTCTCCACTGCTTTGATAGAATTAAGATTTTTGATTTCAACTTTTGTGCCAAGCTTAGAATTGGAATCACGAAGTGAAATATTCACTTCTGCCCTCATCTCCCCTTTTTCCATGTTGGCTCCAGAAACCCCAAGATACCTTAAAATTAATTGCAAAAGGCGAATAAATTCCCCTGCTTCTCTTGAAGATTCAATATCAGGCTCAGTTACCAATTCCATTAAAGGAACGCCAGCCCGGTTAAAATCCACTAAAGAATAATCTTTTTTTGGAGGGTGTATAAGCTTGCCTGTGTCTTCTTCAAGGTGGATTCGCTCAATCCTGATTTTTTTCCCGCCAGCTAAACCCCCACACCAAACAGATATTGGATTTTGGCCAATCGGACGGCTTTGCCGTTCTGTATCTGTTTGGTGTGGGGGTAAATTCAAAAATCCCTTCTTAGACAAGGGAACCTGATACTGACTTATCTGATAGCCCTTTGGTAAATCTGGGTAAAAATAGTTTTTTCTTTCAAAAAAGCTCTGCCTTTCAATCTTACAATTTAAAGCCAAAGCTGTTTTTAAGGTCTTTTTCACAGCCTCCTTGTTTATTACCGGCAGAGTACCAGGATGGGCCATACAAACCGGGCAAACATTTACATTGGGGTGGGTTTCATCGGAATTGTTCCAGCAATCGCAAAACATCTTGGACTTGGTTGCCAATTCAATATGAATCTCAAGACCAATTGTGGGTTTGTGTTCCATCAGAAAAGTTATTTCTTTTTCTTTTTCTTTCGCTTATATCCTTCTGCAATTTTAACCCCAGAGCTTGTTCCAATGATGTCTGCTCCGTCGCGGCACGACTCGCTTCGCTCGTCTAACACCGCTCCTTAAAACCCCTCGGTTTTAATATTTCCGCCACGGGGGAGAATCCTTCTCCCCCGACCCCCCTCTTAGGAGCAGACAGTGACTACTTCCTTGTCTTTTTTCTTTTCTTATATCCTTCTGCAATTTTAACCCCAGAGCTTGTTCCAATGATGTCTGCTCCCGCTTTAAGCATCATCAAAGCGTCTCTTAGATTTCTAATTTTGCCAGATGCCTTAATTTTCAAACCTGGGGCAGCCTGACGCATAATTATTAAATGTCTTGCTTTTTCTTTTAGTTCAACATGCCCGAGCGGGTCTTTTTCAGTTGCTGTTTTCACGCAAAAAGCCTTAGCTTTCTTTACAAGCTCTGAGGCTTTTTTAATTTCTTCATCAGTTAAGTAACCAGAGCCAATAATCACTTTAGTGGGCAAAATCTTGCAAATTCCCTTTAAATCTTGCAGAACATCATCGTATCTTTCGTATTTAATATCAATAACATTCAACACAACATCAAGCTCATCGGCTCCGTCTTTTTTAGCTTTTTTACAAAGTTCAACCCTTTTGAAATGAGGGCTCAAGCCCATAGGCGCGTCTATAAGAACCACCACTTTGGTTTTTGTTCTTTTCAACTGCTCTTTTACAAACTTTACCCATTCAGGATTAACGCACACCCCCCTGAACCCGTATTTTTTAGCTTCCTGACACGTCTTTTTTATATCTTTTTCAGTGGCTGTAGCATTTATATTAGTGTGATCAATAGTTTGGGCTATATTATTTTTTTGATTATTCATATTATTTTTTTTACTATTTCCAAGACCTTTTGATGGATTATTTCTAAAGAAAGCAACTTGCCATTCTCTATACACTCTATAACTTTAAAATCATCTGGAAAAACTTCTGACAGGCGCAAGAATGAGTTTAAGGCATTCTCTAAATGGGGCTTGTCTTTTTCGTGAATGTCGTGCCTTTCATCTCCTAAATATGCCCGCCTCCTTTCTTTTTTCTCTTCATCAGTGATTCTTGCTGAGAGTTTTTGGGAAAACTCAATATTGGTTTTTAGAATAATAGAAATATCAGGCTTGGGAATGCCAAAAATTCCATACTCAAGGTTGTACGCCCATTCAACATATTTTCTCCATTCCTCCTCGTCTCTTATCTTCCCTCCTTGATGCCCAAGATTAGACCCAACGTATCTGTCACCAATCACAACTCTCCCCTGCTGGAGCCACTTTTTAATCTCAAAACTGGCATCATATCTGTCGCAAGCATAGAAGATTGAAGCACAGTAAGGATTCACCTCTTCTGGTTTTCCATATTTACCTCTTAAGTATTCATCAACTAAGGCTGCTGCTTTTTCTCCGTGCCGGGGAAAGTCAATTTTAGCTGTTTTGTACCCAGATTTTTCCAACCAATCAATCAACATCTTAGCTTCACTTGATTTACCAGAACCATCCAATCCCTCAAACACAATAAATTTTCCTTTATAATTACCTTGTTTCTCCATACTTCCTCATTATAACAATATCTCTGAGAATTAAAAGATATCAAAACAGGGACGCAACCCCCTGTCTGTATTTTTCTTGAAGCTTCTATTTTAATCTATTTATGAGCTCTGCAATTTTCTTTGCCAGCTCTTCCTTAGAGCCATTGTTCTCAACTCTGAAATCAGCTTTTTTGCCCATCTCAGGAATCAAGATTTCAGTTTCTACCTTTTCCAGCTCCAAAAATTTCTCATAAGGAATGATATCATCCTTTTTCTCCCCTCTGCCAGCTATCCTTTGCCACCTCTTTTTGGAGTCAGCTGTAATATAAACTATTTTAGCGCCCAAGCCTTTGAGCATTTCAAATTCTTCCCAAACCCTGATACCATCTACGATTATCCATTCCTCTCCCAACCCTTTAACCTTCTTCTTTATAGCCTCTGCCAAAACATTCTTTCCAAATCTTTCTCTTAAAGTAATACCTAGCCATTGTTGATCTTCTTTTTTAATTTCCTCAATAAAAATTTCCAAAGCTTGAGTTAGGGGATCTGAAAACCGCAAACAAACAGCCTCAGGAATAATTTCCCTCGCCAGCCTACAAAAAGCATTCTTACCAGAACCTGTCTCACCTACTAAACCAATGATTTTCTTCATATAAGATTTTCTTTTATATTTAAATCAGTACCGTATTGATGTTTATCGTCCAAAATATCTTTTTCCTGCCATTCTCGAACCCAATCATCTACCTCAAAAGTCTTATAGTCACCTTCTTTGGTAGCGCCAATCAATCTTTCTAAACCAGCATTAATAATTATCTTTTTACAAATAAAACAAGGCAAAGAATCAATCTGTTGCCCGTTTCTGTCTTCTCCCCAAAGATACATATCTCCTCCCAATACACTCACCCCAGACCGAGCTGCATTAATCACAGCATTCTTTTCAGCATGCACTGAAGCACAAACCTCATAGCGCTGTCCATGAGGAATCTTATATTTATCTCTCAAGCACTCCCCTTTTTCAAAGCAGTCTTTTGTTTTCCGAGGCGCTCCATTGTAGCCAGTAGCCACAATCACCCTGTTTTTAACTATCACAGCCCCAAGCTTGGTGCGAAAACAAGTGGACCTCCTGGCAACTTCTCTTGCAATATTTAAATAATATTCATCTTTTGTTGGCCTCATAGTATAAACGCAAAATTAAATGTCGATAATTGCTCCTCACAAAAGTTTTATAAGATAATCCTTGTATACAATTGGAGCCCACCCCTGAGTTCTTTTAATATATGATTTTAATTCCTCTGGTGGCATCAACTTTCCTTCTAACTTGTCTTTCTCTTTTATATAGATTTCCGGACTGTTTCCTTTGAAAATATATACTAGCCCTAAATGGACTGATTCAACAGGTCTTCTGTCATCATTTACAATACCAATTAATCTCTTTTCAAGCAACCTCCCCTTATAATCAATTTCTTCATCCCATTCCCGCATCATACCTGCCTCTAAAATATCTTTACCTGGCTCTGCGTCAAAATCGTTAATGTGACCTCCTATGCCCAAAAGATAGTCATTTCTTAACCTCACCTCTCCAGATTTACCCAAGAGGTGATAAAGAAAATATTTATCCTGAAAATTGAAAACAATATAAGGAATTATCTGCTGCCAAGAGGAATCTTCTTCAACCTCGCCTCTTTTTTTAAATTGATAATTATTCCTTATTAGATCCAAATAATACTCCAAATTGTCCATTCTCAAGCCCTGCCAA
>CAYGBM010000039.1:0-15620 GCA_964348225.1 uncultured Candidatus Saccharibacteria bacterium
GTTATACAGAGTATATGCTGTCTGGAAAAGAAAAACCCCTTATGTTAAAAGGGTTGCTCAAACAGGGTTAAAACATAGTTTACCGCAGAAGGTCTTGACATAAGATTCCAGGACTCGAACCTGGGCTATGCTTATTACCCTTATGCTCCCTGATGACATGGATGTTAAAAACACAGACACCTTAGAACTCCTTGTTTATATCTCTACACTCCCAGAACCCTCCATCGAGTTCAGTTTAGTTGCCTAACCTATATTACTCTCACTCTATCAAAGAATCAATCCACAAACAAGCCAGGGGAATTTGCCTCTAAAGAAAAGGGAAACCAAAATCTATTTTATATATTTTCCCATCAGGTGCTTAAGACGAGGGTCCTTATCTAACAATCCTGGATTTACGCCAACCTGAGCAAATACATGGCACCATCCTTCTTCTAATTTATCCGAATACTCATAAGAAATTTTATCTTTAAACAATGTTTCGTCCACCCATTCTAACAACTTATTACCGCTTTCTGTCACAAATATCTTAAACCACTCCTCTCTGTCTTCAGAACCGATAATTTGTGCTTCAATACCTCTCGGTGTCTCTTGGGGTCCTAATCTTGATGGCAACATAAAAGAACGCCACAGGGCATGCCCAATTTCGTGAAAAGCAGATACTTGTAACTCGTACATCCTTCCTTCAACATCTCCCTCATCATAAGCGCTTAAATTATGCTTATACAGCCTAATCTTGGCTTTTCCAGACAAAACTCCCATCGCATTCTCTCCTCGTATCCACCTTCCTTTTACAGCCCTTTTATCAATGAATTCCAATGACTCTAGAACAGCAAGAGCTTCTGGGGTTAAAGTGCCTTTTATTTTTTCTTCTAACCTTTGAGTTTCAAGCCCATTCAATGTTTCTGAACCACAAAACTTGGTTTCCAATCCCTCTGCTTTAGCTCGTTCTTCCCAAACAACATCTCCATTCTCCCATTTCTGAAGCGCAAATACTCCAGGATTCTTTTCTAAGACTTCCTTTATTGTCATCTCCTCTCCCTGATAATAAGTTGTTCTACCCTCCCAATTCTTTTGCGACGGGAATAAATCCTTCAAAATTTCTTCTCGTCTCCTTACAAAATCCTCTGCTAATTGCTCTGTCTGTTCTGAAGCCTGTTCTACCGCCCCTTCCCTTGGTTCTCCAAAAGGTACTCGTTCAATATTTGGTTTAAACATAAAATTTCTGTTTTGGTTGTAAGCTCTTAGCTATTATAACAAAATCCTCCCTTCGAATCCACGCATAAAAATAACCTGAGGGTCTGAAAATTTTCAGACCCTCATATTTATTATATGATGACGGTAATAGACGAGCGATGGTTCACTCCTTAATCGTAATAAACCATCGCTCCCTGGTGGTATGTTTTTTTCACCTTTTCCCCCGTTCTTAGAGTCCGGTAGAAAACATCGACACCGATATGTGCTTCCACGGCTTTATCGCCCTTCAAAGTAAATCCTTCGGGCAGATATCGGTAAAGCTTGGCGGTAATATCAAAAACCTGCCTACCCCTCTTTTCAGTAAACCAACCGAAGACCACCACTGGAAAAGAGAAATCCTCAAGCTTCTTCTGCCCCTCCTTTCTTACAAAGCCTTCAACATTTATAGAAAGGTTCTGCACGGCTTGACCAACATCAAGCTGTACTTCCATAACAACGCCTTTTTCCTCGTTGTTAGTTGTCCTTACCCAAAGTATTGGATCAGGACGCAGGGCCTTTTCTATCGCCCCTAACCGTGCCTCTATTGGGCCAAGGTTAGTGGCACAACCTGTCAGCACAACTAACAGAATCACGACGGAAAAATAAAACCTCATTTCTATCTCTCCTTGTTGTGATAATACTGAAAATCACTCTAAGAATCAATTTTACGACACAACATTACCATATTGTCAAAAAAAATCAACCCCTGTACAGTAAAGTACGAGGCTTGCAATTAATCTGTCAAGTAGGGGAAAATTGTTTATCACAGCAAAACACTAACAGAGATTTGGCGAGGAATGCTGCTGTTGGATTCAATCTTGCCTTGTCAAGATGGGAATTATTGTTGAAATGAGCAATTCTTCACGCCAAAAAAAAGAGATTGCGGAGGAGGTGGGGCTCGAACCCACAAGCGAGCGTGAACCCGCACAGTTTAGCAAACTGGTGCCTTACCATTCGGCGCACTCCTCCTGAACAGGTTTATTTTACAGCAAAAAATTGAAAAAAGCAATTTTTTGTGGTATAAACAAATAACGCGCCTGTAGCTCAGCGGACAGAGCACAAAGTTGCGGACTTTGAGGTCGCAGGTTCAATTCCTGCCAGGCGCACAGATAAATTAATCTCAGACATATAAAAAATAAAAAAGCGCTTGACAAGACCTCTTTTTTATTTAACCTAAAACTATATCGCTTAGAGACTATATTGCTTAGAGAGAAAGGAGGAATACTATGGGCGCTGCATCAAAACTACCCCAAACCAAAGAAGAGGTATTAAGCTCACCCTTAATTCAGGCCATGTTGGAGATGATGAGGGCCATTGAGCCATTAGTATCTCTTGAAGAATCCTCTAGCGCCAGGTTGGTGCAAATGAATAAAGGGCTAGCAAAAGGCCAAGCCATTCTCAAAACAAGGCCTGTGCCTGGCGTAGGGAAAACGCTTCGCATTATAAGAGCCAGAGAACACACTGATAGGGTGCATCTAATCGCTGGCGACCAAGCGCCAGACGATGAATATGCTCCTCTGCCCGACAATTACGAAGAATGGAAGGGCGCTGTAACTGAAGCCTTGGGAAAAAACGGTTCAAAAATGATAAGCGCAGCATCTCTGCTACTTCTGGCTATCTGCGTAGCGTACGATGAAGATATTGTCATCACCCCGGATCTTTTCAGGCTTGTATATAACGGGGTGCGCCTAAAAAAACATAAAGATACGCCAGAAGACCCGAGAAAAGCGATCCCAGACCATGTTCACATTTTCTCTCTCGGATTAGGCGACGGAGATGAAATAAGGGCCGCTAGGACTTTACGACCCGTGATGTATGATCAGGATACAGTGGAACAACTGGCGAAAGGCGCGACAAGCCTGAAAGAGGCTCTTGAGATGCTAGGGACCGTTAACGCATCCCTAGAGAAAGCTGTGAACAGTTTAAAAAACAATTCCGGCGAAGAGTCATCCCAGAGTCTAAGTCTATTAGTTGACCTTCAGACCACCTTAACCGCCTTGAATGGATCAACCAGTGTTCTATCTGGCGCAAATAGCGATATCCAAGCAGCCACAAATGAATTTACAGCTAACTTAAAACCAACAGACGCAGAAATCGCAGAAATGCGAGAAGAAATGTCGTAATAATAAAGTCTCTAAGCGAAAACAGAGCCAGCGAAGGCGTACGCCTCCGCTGGCTGTAATTTTTTACGAGAAAAACCAAAGGTAAATTAGTTCCTAAGATTTATTTTTTCCACAGGCCGTGGACATTGCAAAAATCTTAATCTACGTACAAAACTTTAACTCGTTAATTCTTCAACCTCTTTTTTGCCAGCTTCGTTTTCTTTTACCTGCTCTTGGTCAATTCTTAAAAGCATTGTTTCAAACTCAGCAATATGGGTTTTTTCTTCTTTGGCGATATCCAAAAGAACCTTTCTGATGTTTTCATCGCCTGTCATTGCAGCCATCTGTTCGTAAAAACTAACAGCGTCCAGTTCAGCTATCATACCAGCCCTTAAAATCTCTCTGTCTATGTTATCTTTGCTCACTTTTTCAAGATTAATGGGTAGTTGTGAAAGCATAGAACTTATCAAAAAAGCCTCGCAAGGAGCTAAACTCCTTTTTGTTTTGCAACGAGGAGCTTAGCTCCTTTGAAAAGCTTGTTGTTTGTAATTGATTACTCTCCAGGAGCCTCTTCAGGCGCACCCTCTTCTGCAGGCGGTGCTCCTTCTGCTGGTGGTGCTTCAGGAGCTGGAGCTGTTGGAGGCACGCCTTCTGGAGCTGGAGCCTCTGGTGCTCCTGCTGGAGCCTCTTCTCCTGGAGTTTCCTCCTTATCTGGTTCGTCAGAACCACATCCACAAACTTTACACATTGTTTTGTTTTTGGGTTATTTAATTTCAGCGACCTTTCTTTATATTAGAATCAACTCTATATAAATTTTACCTTTTTAAACCGTCAAGCACAATATCCCACACCATTTTAGCAACAGCATCTCCTTTGCCGTGCGAGGGGAATTGGTGCATATCAAGATAGGGCAGGCTGTTTGTTTCCAAAACAGCTGTTTCTTGCTCTTTATATGATTTTCTAATATCAGGGCAAATAAAGTCAACCCCAATTAAGTCTGCTCTTAAAAGATTGGCGACTTTCAAAAAAAGCTTTCTGTTGTCTTGGTGGGTCTCTTGGGTACAGCCAATAACATCACAGCCGCAAGAAAGAGTATGCTTTTCCTGAAGGTAAATCTTTTTGTCCTTGGGCAAAACCGCCTTGATGTTCAACCCTTGATTCGAGAGAGCCTCAATTAGTATAGTGTTGATTGGTATTTTGTGCAAGGTGGTGTTTTTCTGCTCAGCCTCCCCCCTTCCTTTGCCCCTATTTTTTATTTTAATTAGCTCCTCTATGGTTGAGGTGCCATCGCCTGTCACATTAGCTCTGTCTCTTTCACAGACAAAAACATGTTTACTGGCAATCACGCTGGCTCGAAACAAAGTTCCTGGAATGTGCTTTTCCACAATAAAGTCGGGTCTGAAAACCTTAGCAATTTTTATTGCTTCAATTAATTTCTCTTTGGAGTTTATGGCGCACGTAATGTGGACGCTCAAAGAACCACTATTTGGCTTCACCACCACAGGATAGCCAATTTGCTCAGCAAACTTTACTGCTTTTTCTTTGCTCAAAAAGAGCCTGCCTTGAGCTGTTGGGATATTGTTTTTTTCCAAGAGCTGCTTGGCTTTGTATTTGTCATCAATTTCAAAGCGGGTTTTTCTTGCAGCCAATGGAATGCTCTCATAATAACGCCTTTTCTTACTAAAATAAAATCTAAAATCATTGGTATATTTACCCAAAAGCTTAACAGCCTTAATATCCAAGTTCCTTTTTTTTGCCTCTTTCAAAAAAATAAGCTCTCTGTTGGTAAACCTTGTTTCGTCAGGCTCATCTTCAAATCTCACTATTCTTGCTAAAGCCAAGGCTTCCATCAGCAGACCCCATAAAGTATTTGAAATCAGCTCGCCCCTGCCCCTAGGCAAACCCCTTAACAATTCAACCACGGGAAATGCCGCTTTCTCCAGATAATATTGGGCATAAAAAGGAAAATGGCGCTTTCTCTTGGTTGGTGAACAATGAGAACAATATTCTTTTTTCATAATCGCAATTCTCTGAACACAGCTTGTTATATTCTATCCTCCGTTCCTCAACTTTGCAACCTTCTGAATCCATCTCTCGGTTTTACACCGGGAGGTCTTTTTTTTAAACCTCGGCTTATTCACACAAAGCTATTGACAAGGGTATTTGACAGGTATAAATTGAAATTAGAGTGTCAGCATGCTGCGCTCTGCTATGGGAGAGTTCTTTTCATAACGAGGGGGCGATAAAACCAAAATCAACCTCTCTGCAAACCGGGCTTACGAGCCCAGAAAGGAGGTTGTTTCAAAATGAAACGCCTCGTTCTTATATCCATAATAGCTGCAGCACTACTATGGATACCGATATTCGTATTCGCTGCGGTTGGTACCTCTGCTGAGCCGCATCCGGTGATCCAGCGGACAGAGACAGAAACTCACTTTACGATGACACGGGCGAAGACGGAAATCACGTACTGTCATTCGCCAACCCTCGCCGGCGTGTACTTCGGCGAGAAACTACAGGTCGTTCAGAATCAGTTTAACGCACATGGTGACGTCGTAGCCATCGCCAGCGGACAAATCGTCGTTCCAGTTGACTATACTGCTGATCAGGTCCAAATGGCGATGACAGACTCAGACGCGGTTTTTGTGAATACCACCGGGATGATTATCGTCAAGATGACGGAGAATGAGGTTGACAAGATAACCGCCTTCATCTACACAACTGGTTCTGAGGGTCAAATTCTCCAGGCAAGCGAGGATACTCAGGTTCGCGGTCCTACATTCAACGAGCTGATATGCGCGACCGCCATGCATGACCCGGAGGAGTGGATTCCCTACCATCTGTCAACAGAGGTGCAGAAGGACATCGCTGACATCAAACAGGGCGAGGTCATCCAAGTTCTAAAGACTCCAACAGACGTGGCAAAGGCTTACTGGGTACAGCTACAGCCGGAGATGACGTCATGGATGTCGGGACTTTCGCCTCCTCAATACCAGCGAACAGAGGATATGACCGGCGGAGTGGACGACGTTGTTTTCGTTCCATAGGCTGACGGCTTATGGAATCATCCATGACACAACATAGCTTGTGGACAGGTTCTTATGTCCACAAGCTAGATCCCACCTTAAAAATCAATCTTCCGAATTTTCTACCCAGCCCACCAGGGCAAAAAACCTGCAAGAATGAGTTTTTATCCCACCTATATCCTTCCTTCCTACCCAAGGGAGGATTTCGCTTTTATTTAGGAATAATTGCTTATTTTTCTAAAGAACCCTTGACAAACCTGTTTGCAAGGGTAGAATAATAATTGAAACTACCCCTTGCCTTTAACTAAGGCTCTGCGAGCTTTTGCCGAAAGGCTGCAGGCCACGTCTTGGTTCTACGACCTTGGAGCAATGGTAGAGCCAAGACTCCTCTCCGTACTTTTTACAACCCACCGATATACTATACACCCAGCCAAACTTTCTTCCTTTGCACCTTCCTGCCTGGGTGTTTTTTCGTGCTAAAAATCAGCGTTAATTAGTTTTTTATTGCTATTTTTTAGACGGAAATAGCGCAAATCCAGAAGATTGATAAAAAAAGTGGGGTTTGATAGAATGATGGCAGCATGACCCTTGATACTCCTATTAATCAAATACCGAAAATAGGGCCGACTTTCCAGAATAGGCTTAGGAGAATGGGGATTAAAACTGTGGGTGATTTGCTTTGGCATTTTCCTCATCGCTATGAGGATTTTTCCAATATTGTGCCTATTTCCAAAATCAAGCTAAACGAGAATGTCTGTATTTTAGGGAAAATCTTAGAAATCAAGAACTCAAGAACCTGGAAAAAGAGAATGATTTTAACCCAAGCCATTGTTGAGGATAAGACCGGCGCTATCAAGGCTGTCTGGTTCAACCAGCCCTATTTAATAAAAACCCTGAAGCAGGGAGATAATGTTTGCTTAGCTGGCAGGGTAAATTTAAGAGAAGATGGGGTTTTTCTTTCAAGCCCTGCTTATGAAAAAGTGTCTCGGGGCAATGATTTGACCCATACAGGAAGGCTTATCCCGGTTTACCCAGAAACAGAGAGACTTTCTTCAAGGTGGTTGAGGTATATTTTAAAGCCTTTATTGCAGAAATTTAAAAATACCCTTGCAGAAACATTGCCGCCACAACTTATTAAAGAACACAAGCTCTTGCCTATTAACCAAGCACTTTGGCAGATTCATTTTCCTGATTCCATAGAGCAAGCAGAAAAAGCCAGGGCTCGTTTTTCTTTTGAAGAGCTTTTTCTCATTGAACTTTCTGTTTTAAAAGAAAGACTAAGGCTAAACAAGGAAAAAGCCTCTGTTATCCCTTTAAACATTGAGTTAACCAAAGAATTTGTGGCTTCTTTGCCTTTTAAATTAACTGATGCTCAAAGAAAATGCGCTTGGCAAATCTTAAAAGACTTGGGGAAAGCCCGTCCTATGTCCCGGCTACTTGAAGGAGATGTTGGCTCTGGCAAAACAGTTGTTGCTGTTATTGCCAGCTTAAACACAGTAAAAGCCGGCTACCAAGTGGCTTTTATGGCACCAACCGAAATTTTAGCCAAACAGCATTTTAGAGAAGTTTCAAAACTACTCAGACCCTTTAAGATAAGAATTGCCCTTTTAACAGGCAAAGACGATAAAATTGTTTCTCAGAAGCTAGGACATACAACAAAATCAGGGTTTGTGCCTGAAATTCTGGAGATTTCCCGGCAAAGAATCTTAGACAAAGCAAGAAAAGGAGAGATTGACATTCTTATTGGCACCCATGCTTTAATCCAAGATAAGGTCAAGTTCGGCAATCTCGCTTTGTGTATTATTGATGAACAGCACAGATTCGGTGTTGAGCAACGAGCCCGCCTTTGCCAGCCAAAGCTGGCTTCGGCGGGCAAAGCAAAGCTAACAAGTCAAAAGTTTCTTATTCCTCACTTGTTGTCAATGACTGCCACCCCTATTCCCCGTACCTTGGCTTTAACCATTTACGGCGATTTAGACTTGTCAATTATTGATGAAATGCCCAAGGGCAGAAAAAGGGTAATAACCGAGGTTATTCCACCAGAACAAAGAGAAAAAACCTATGATTTTATAAGAAAGCAGGTGAAAGGTGGCAAGCAGGTATTTGTCATCTGCCCCAGAATAGAATCAGTGAAAACAGAGTCGGCGCTAATAGAATCAATGGAACCCGAAACAGAAAAAGCAAGCCAAGAAAATGGTTCAATCCATAGCGATCGCTCTGAATTGAACCAGAGCAAAAGTAAAGATATTTTGGGTTGGGCAGAAGCAAAAGCAGTAAAACAAGAATACGAAAAGCTCTCCAAAAAGGTTTTTCCTGATCTGAAAGTGGCGATGCTGCATGGCAGAATGAAATCAAAAGAAAAAGAAAAGATAATGAAGGATTTTAAAGCTGGAAAAATTGATATTTTGGTTTCAACCTCGGTAGTTGAGGTAGGGGTGGACATACCCAAAGCCACGGTGATGATGATTGAAGGCTCAGAACGTTTTGGCCTAGCCCAATTGCATCAGTTCCGGGGCAGGGTGGGTAGGTCGGACATTCAGTCCTATTGTTTTTTGCTTACTGACTCCCCAGCCAAACGAACAGGTCAAAGGTTAAGGGCTATTGTTAAAGCGGAAAGCGGGTTTGAGCTGGCAGAAAAAGATTTGGAAATCAGAGGACCTGGCAGTTTGTATGGAGTTAAACAATGGGGAATACCTGATTTAGCTATGGAAAACCTTAAAAACATAGCCCTTGTTGAAAAAACAAGGGAGGCTGCCAAAGAAATCTTGCAAGAATCGCCTGATTTAAAAAAATACCCCCCTTTAAGAGAGCGGCTCAAAACTTTCCAAAAAAGAATCCATTTTGAGTAAATTGTCCTAGCGATAAATCAATTTAGTACTAGGACATTTATTTTTGTCCTAACTTTGTCCTATTTCAATCTACTTTTGTCCCAGCCTGTCCTAGCATTCCAAATTTTGTTAAATGAAAATCGGGTAATATAAAAATAATCCCACAATCAACAATATGATAATAATAAAAAGAAGCACCATTGCTGTTAAAAGTAGCCCTTGAAGAACCTGTCTTAGCTTGCTTTTGATTTTTTGCTTTCTATTTCTCAAATAAAAAAATAAGCATACCCCAAAAAGCACTAGCATTATCAATAACCATACTATCATTGAACGCCCGCAAGAGGGACACATGGTTACAGGATAGAATTTCAAAATTTTGCTTTGTTTCTCGGATAGTTGCATAGCTGTGACGCCACGGGGAGTCGAACCCCGGTTGCAAGGTTGAAAACCTTGAGTCCTGACCACTAGACGATGGCGCCTAAAATCGTTGATATTGTAGCAGGAAAATTGAAAAAATTCAAGAAGTCAGCTATCATTAACATATGATTATTTTAGCTATTGATACTTCTTGCGATGATACCGCTATCGCGGTAATAGAGGCGAAAGTACGCGAATATCAACGCGAAATAACGCCGAAATTTAAAACCTTAAGCAATGTAGTGTCATCGCAAGTGAAATTGCACCGGAAGTATGGAGGAGTTTATCCGACACTGGCTAAGAGAGAACATCAGAAGAATCTTGTGCCAGTGCTGAAAAAAGCGTTAAGAGAAGCAAACTTACTGCAGAAATCTAAAATCTTAAATCTAAAATCTAAAAACCACATCTCAAAAGTTAAATCTTTAAAAAAGATACTGTCAAGAGAAGAAATTCTTTTTGAGAATTTAAAAGTCCTTTTAAACAAATATCAAAAACCTAAAGTTGATGCAATTGCGGTGACGGTGGGACCAGGGCTTGAGCCGTGTTTGTGGGTTGGGGTGAACTTTGCTAAAGCCCTTGGTTGCTGGTGGAATGTGCCCATTATTCCGGTTAATCATATTGAAGCACACGCAGTCGCTGGCTTGCTGTTGCAAGCCAGCTCCAATTTTCAATTTTCAATTTTCAATTTTCAAAAATCTCTTCCTGCTATTTGTTTGGTGGTTTCAGGAGGGCACACGCAGTTGATTTTGGTGGAGAAAATTGGCAAATATAAAATTATTGGAGAAACAAGAGATGATGCAGCTGGTGAATGCTTTGACAAAACAGCAAGAATTCTAGGGCTAACCTATCCTGGAGGACCTGCCATTGCCCAGCAAGCTGGGCAATGGAAATTCCAAATTCCAAATTCCAAACTTAAAATAACATTGCCAAGACCCATGATTCACTCAAAAGATTACGACTTTTCTTTTTCAGGGTTGAAAACTGCTGTTCTTTATGAATACAGAAAGCAACCAGACAAGGTTAGAAAATCAAAAGAGTATATCAGAGCAATGGCAAAAGAAATTCAGCGGGCAATTATAGATGTTTTAATTGCAAAAACAATCAAGGTAGTCAATAAATATAATGTAAAAAGTATAATGCTTGGTGGAGGAGTAGCAGCTAACGAAGAATTACGCAAACAATTCAACTACAAACTACTAACTACAAACTACAAACTGAATTTTTTGGCACCGCCAAAAAATTTATGCACTGACAACGCAGCAATGATAGGAGCAACAGCTTATTTTCATTTAAAAGACAAGATACATTGGAAACAGGTAAAAACCAATGCTAATCTCCGAGTATAAGCTTGTTGGTATCTGATACCGACAGACTTTAATTATGCTTGCTAAGGTTTACAATCCAAAAGAAACTGAAGAAAGAATCTACAAGTTTTGGGAAAAAGCAGGGGTTTTTAAAGCAAAGATTGTTAAAAGCAAAAAACCTTTTACTATTCTTTTGCCACCTCCCAATGCCAACAACCCGCTTCATATAGGGCATGCTCTTTACGTGGTTGAAGACATTCTTTGTAGATGGCACCGGTTAAAAGGCGACCCAACCTTGTTTTTGCCAGGCACCGACCATGCTGGCATTGAAAGCCAGTATGTTTTTGAAAAAGAGTTGAGGAAAAAGGGCAAAAGCCGTTTTGATTTTGACAGAGAAACACTTTACAAAATGCTCCAAGACTTTGTTGACAAAAACCGAGGAATTGCCAAAGAACAGATGAAAAGACTGGGCTTTAGCTTAGACTGGTCGCGGGAAAGATATACTTTAGACCCCAATATTTTAAATACTGTTTTTGAAACATTCAAAAAGCTCCATAAAGACGGCTTGATTTACCGAGAGGAGAGGCCAGTTAATTACTGCCCAAAATGCGGCACTGCCTTTTCTGAATTAGAAGTTGTTTATAAAGAAAGAAAAGACCCGCTTTATTATATGAAATATGGGCCCTTTGTGATAGCCACTGTAAGGCCTGAAACAAAGTTCGGCGACACAGCAGTGGCTGTTAATCCCAAGGACAAACGTTATCAAAAATGGGTTGGTAAAGAATTCAAATATCTGTCGCTTATTGGGCCCCGAAAAATGAAGGTGGTGGCTGACGAAGCTGTTGATCCGGATTTTGGCACAGGCGTTGTTAAGGTAACCCCTGCTCACGACCCCAATGATTTTGAAATTGCAAAAAGGCATAACCTAGAGATTTTAAAGGTGATTGACCTTGATGGAAAGTTAAACAAAAACACTGGCAGGTTTGCTGGCTTGTCAATAAATAAAGCAAGAGAAAAGGTGGTGGAAGAGTTAAAGAAAAGGGGGGATTTGGTTAAGGTTGATGAAAATTATGTTCACCGGGTAGGCACTTGCTACCGGTGCAAACATACTATTGAACCGGTGCTTTTGCCCCAATGGTTTGTCAGAATTGCTCCTTTAGCTGAACCTGCCATTAAAGCAGTTAAAACCGGTAAAACAAAGATTATCCCCAAGAGATTTGAAAAGCTCTATCTCCATTGGATGAAAAATATTAAAGATTGGAATGTAAGCCGGCAGATTGTTTGGGGGCCTCAGATTCCAGCTTGGTATTGTTTGGAGTGCAATTCTGATATTGTTTTAGATTTTATTGACAAAGACAAAAAAGGGGTTTCAGGTAAATACAAAGCCCTAAAGAAGAAATACAGCTTTTCAGAAATTAAAAAGGGCTTGCAACAGCTTACAGCCCCCAAAAATGCTGTTTATTCTTTAAACAACAAACCCTGTAAAAAATGCAAGGGTAAGAATATTTTACAAGAAACCGACACCTTTGACACCTGGTTTTCTTCTGGGCAATGGCCCCTGACCACGCTTGGCTTTCCCAACAGTGCTGACTTTAAATATTTTTATCCTACCTCTGTTTTAGATACTATGTGGGATATTCTTTTCTTTTGGGTAGCAAGAATGCTCATGTTAGGAATTTACAGAGTCAAAAAAGTACCCTTTAAAATAGCTCATATGCACTCAAGAGTGGTTGACAAAAAAGGGCAGAAAATGAGCAAAAGCCGGGGCAATGTTATAAATCCTATGGATATGGTAGAGAAATACGGCGCTGATGCTTTGCGAATGGCTTTGGTTTTTGCTTCATCTCCTGGCAGCGATATCTGTATAGATGATGATAGGGTGCGAGCAATGCGCAACTTTGGCAATAAAATCTGGAATGCTGCCAGATTTGTTTTACAAGAAGGCTCGGAATCAAAAGTCAAAAGTCAAAAGTCAAAAATACAAATCAAAAATCAAAACCTAAGAGTCAGCCACAAAGATGACAAGTGGATATTAAGGGAACTGAATAAAGTTTCTAAGAAAGTGAACCTCAACCTTGAGAGGTTTCGTTTTGACTGGACTTCCCAAGCAATCTATCAATTTTTCTGGCATAGTTTTTGCGACAAATATATTGAAATGACTAAAAAAAGGAGGAAGGAAGCTCAACCTGTTTTATTGGAGGTTCTCAAAAAATCGCTTATTTTAATCCATCCCTTTATGCCCTTTATCACTGAAGAAATTTACCAACGGTTACCCCTGAAAAACAAAAAGAAATCTCTAATGCTTGAAACCTGGCCTGAATGAAAGCAACCATTAGGAATTAGAAATTTTTTATGACTTACCTTCTCTATCTTTTAGGTTTTTTGCCCAGTATTATTTGGCTTTTCTTTTATCTTAGAAAGGATGCCCATCCTGAGTCGAACTCAATGATTGTGAGAATTTTCTTTTTCGGCATTTTGAGTGCTTTTCTGGCCATTGCTTTAGAGATGGTTTTCCACAAAGCATCAGAATTTCTTGATAAGCGACAAGTTCTGAATTCGCTTTTTGCTTTTTTCCTCAACAGGTCTTTAACTGAAAAATCCCAAGTAATCATAAATACCCTTCTTATAATTTTCCTGGGCGGAGCTTTAATTGAAGAATACTGCAAGTATTTAGTGGTGAGACTTGGCGTTTTCCGAAACCGCGAACTAGACGAACCACCAGACATCCTTCTTTATATGATTATCTCAGGGCTAGGATTTGCTGCCTTGGAAAATATTTTGGTTCTTGGCAATATCCATCCAACACTAACTGCTGTTGAAGCTTTCCGGGTGATGGGCTGGCGGTTTATTTCAGCCACCTTTTTGCACGCTTTGTGCTCGGGTGTTATTGGATATTTCTTGGCTCTGTCTTTTCTCAATATCCGCAAAAGAAGAAAATACTTCCTTATAGGGTTGGGAATAGCTGTGGCTTTGCATGGAATCTATAATTGGTCTATAATAGTAATAGAGACTCCAGCAAAAATTATTTTACCTCTGGTAATTTTAATAGCTCTTAGTTGTTTTGTTTCATTTAGTTTTAAAAAACTCAAAAGGTTAAAAAGTGTGTGTAAGTTGTAAAAATATTATGTCTTTTTTCAAAAAATTAAAAAAAGATGTTGAGCAAGAAGAAGAAACGGGAAAGAACGTAGAAAATATTGAACAGAAAATACTGGAAAAAAATGTCCCCAAAAAAGCGAAAGAAAAAGCCAGCAAAAAAAGCTCCAGCAGCAAACTAAAAACCGTTGAAAAGGGAAAAATTTCTTTAAGCGCTTCTAAAAAATCTTCCTCTGATTGGCTGAAGGCTCCTGGCCAATTAGCAGTTGATGTTTATCAATCAGATTCTGATTTTTGCATTCAAGCTCCTATCGGCGGAATTGACCCCGAAGACATAGACATCTCTGTTGAAAACGAAATGCTGGTATTAAAGGGAGAGAGAAAAGAGCCAGAAGCAGAAAAAGAAAAAAGCTATTTTTACCAAGAATGCTACTGGGGGCCGTTTTCAAGGCAAATCATTCTACCAGAAGACATTGACCTTGAAAGAACCAAAGCCTTTCTACGCAAGGGAATTTTAACGATTAAAATCCCCAAGGTGAAAAAAGTGAAGAAAAAAACCATTGCTGTTGAAGAAGAAGGGTTTTGATTTGATTAGTTGGTAGTTTTGATTAGTTGGTAGTTCGTAGTTAGTAGTTGGTAGAACGAATTCAAAGAAGCCGCTTTGAGCGGCTTTTTTGGATAGATGGTGCCGAGGGTGGGACTCGCCCCATAGCAGTCCCTCGTTTCACTCGGGATGCTACGGGGTAAAAACCCTCAACCCAATATGCCGCGGGAGAGATTCGAACTCTCAACCCATAAAGGGACATGGTCCTAAGCCATGCGCGTATTCCAGTTCCGCCACCACGGCAGCTTATCCCTATCTCATTCTCACTTTATCCTTAAAACAGCCGGAAATCAAGCAAACTGTCCTGCTTTTTGAAAAGCAGGACAGGGGTTTTCTCAAGGGATAATTTAAGAGAAAACAAATCCAGGAGAAATCAAATCTAATAGCAAGCAAATTAAAGAGAAATCTAAAATTATGGTCTTTCTGCTTTAAGGAATAACTAGGATTTCTAGCCTTTAATTACAAACCAATAACTGCTCTGATAATAGCTGGTATGGCTTTAGCTAAAACACCAATAACTACACCAACAAGAGCATAAACGATAAACTTTCTTCCCTTGGTGGTTTTCTCTGGATCGCCCGCTGCTGTCATAAAGGTAATACCACCTATAATAACAAAGATTACTGTTAGAGCTATGAAGATGAAGAAGACCCAATTAGTAACCTGCTCAATAGTGTTTACCAAACAATAGCCTCCCCAATCTGGGCTAAAAATCCATTTATCCGCATCAGTAGTAGCTAAAGGGTCACTAGGATTAGTTGAGTGCTTGCAATATTTTACATTTTCAGGCCCAACAAGATTTTTGGTTACAGTAGTCTCTTCTGTGGTGCCGTCATACCTTAGCACGCTTACGCCTTTTCTCAACTTGCAACACTCAGAAAGCTTGGCTGGGTCAACCTGACCATTAACCACCATTGGCAAAACCAAAACAGCTAAAATACTGATTAATGTTAAACTTAAAAATAGCTTTTTCATTTTTTGATGTTGCGAAAGTTCGCGAGCTATCAATAATG
>CAYGBM010000040.1:0-11352 GCA_964348225.1 uncultured Candidatus Saccharibacteria bacterium
TTGGAAGATAAGGTATTAAAAATAATTTTAGCGCCTGGGTTCTGGTCCAAAACATCAGCTGCAAGTAATGCTACAAAAACATCGTTCCAGAGAAGATTCCCTTTTTCATCAACCAAGCCGATGCGGTCTCCATCGCCATCATAAGAAAAGCCTATGTCTGCTTTTTGTTCAATTACCTTTTTTGCTAATCTCTCTGAAACCTTTCGTTCTGTGGGATCTGGCGTGCCTATGGGAAAGGTGCCGTCTAGCTCGCAATTGCTTTCAATAACTTCACAGCCGATCTTTCTTAAGAGGTCTGGTATAAAAGCGCCAGGGGTTGAGCAGCTTGCATCAACAACCACTTTAAATTTCTTTTCAATGTTAAACCTGCTGGCCAAATCGTTAAAATAGGCTTCTTTGATGTCTTTCTCCTCTACTTTGCCAGGCTTTCCTGCTTGAAAAAAGCTTTCTTCCTCTGAAATCTTTCTCATCTCCTGAACCTCATCTGAGAGCATAGTGCTTGAGAAACCAGTGGCTAACTTAAATCCGTTGTAATCTGCTGGATTATGGGAGGCAGTTACCATAACCCCGCCCCAAGAATCAAGATAATATTGAGCCCAATAAAGATTGCCAACCAGAGCCAATCCAATGTTTATAACATCAATGCCGGTTGCTAACAAACCTTTGATAAAAGCTTCAGTATATTCTTTGCTTGTTAAGCGGCAATCATAGCCGATAACAGCCTTGTTTTGACCCTGTTTTTGCAGGAAGGTGCCGTATGATTTGCCTAAAATCTCAACGATTTCAGGGTTTAAATCTTTATCAACAACACCTCTAATATCGTATCCTCGAAAAATAGCTGGATTGATTTTAGCCATTTGAGTTTAACAGCAATTTTGACAATACCTCAGACATTGTAAGCTAGTGGTGTCTCAGACACTGCTAATTGGCTGTTTGTTTAAATTTATCCCGCACCTTTTTGACTTTAATGCTCCCGCTTAAAGGTGCGGGATTTATTAAAGGCTTGGATGCCTTGCTGAATGAGATTTTTGACTTTTTCTTTGTCTGGACCATCTGCCCAGATACGGAAAGCACCAGGCTCGGTTTTAGACTGGCGAAACCAAACAAAGTTGCTATCGTCAGCTAAGGCTTTTAAGCCGCCTGTTTCATCGCCTGTTTTTTGTATTTTATAACCTTTTGCTCTAAAATATTGTTCTAATTTTTGTTTAATTTCAAGAGTCTTTTCTGCTGAACAAACGACCTTTTCTTTCATTTGATAATATCTAGGGTAAGTATCTAAAATATCCAACAAGGATTTTCCCTCCTCAGCCATCATTTTAATTATTAGGGCAGTAGCCATAATGCCGTCCCGGCATTTAATTGGGGGGACAATAACACCAGCACAGGAGCCCTCACCAGAAATAAGGCTGTTCTGCCTTTCCATTTCTTGCACCACATTGATCTCTCCCACCTCAACCTCTTTAATAGTTGCTTGGTGTTTTTTGATAACATCACGTATCAGATAGGAGCTGGCATCGGTTGAAACAACCACCTGATTTTTAGTGCCTTTTAAAACAGCGTCGCAAGCTAGAGATAAAACATAGTTGCCGTTTAAAACCACGCTTGTTTCTTTAACAAATTTGCTGTTTGGATTTAAAACATATTCTACCCTGTCAGCATCGCAATCAAAACCGCAGGCAAACTCAAATTGACCACCTACCATCTTTTGAGCTAAATACTTAAGCGATTCTGCATTCGGCTCAATGATTCTTTTAAACTGTCCTGGGTTCTGATTAATAATTTCTGCTGCAACCCCCATTTCTTGGAACAGCCTTTTCAAAACAACAATACCAGAGCCACCATTAGGATCAACCAGTATTCTTAAATGAGCATTTTTGATCTTTGAAAGGGCTTCTTGCCCTATAGTAGATAAAATAAAGTTAAGGTAATTCTTAACTGCCTCCTCTACCTTTTCAACTATCTCTGTCTTTTTTGAAAGCCTGGCAACTTCTTTTTCTGCTTCTTTAAAACCATGGGCTATTTTAATGAATTTATTAAATTGATCAATATGCAAGATAGCCCCATCACTTCTCAGGAATTTAAAGCCATTATATTCTGGCTCGTTGTGGCTGGCTGAAATATATATGCCACCGTCCGCCCCAAACTTAACAACTGAGTATTCTGTAGCTTGAATCGGCAAAACCCCAACATCAATTACTTTCCCCAACCCTCCCTCGCAAAGCGCGCTAACTACCGCCTCTTTTAAGGCAAGGCTTGAAGGCCTGGTATCGTAGCCAAGCACCACTATCTCTGGCTTTAAAAGCTTGAGATAGCTTAAAACATATTGACGAGCAAGCTCTTCTGTTATGCTTTTACTGTAGATTCCCCTTATGCCTGAAAATGATTCAACAAGATCTTTCATAATAGCCCATTATACCTCCAAATCAATTGACTTTTCAAGCAATATCAGTAGTATTAAGATGTATGCAGGATTATCAATTAACATTTTTGCTCTCCCCCGAGCTTGACGAAAAAAAACTTGAAGACTTTTCCGAAAAATTCGGGGAGATGCTCAGGAAAGAAGTCAAGGTATCACAATCAGAAGCCCCTAAAAAGGTTAAGCTCAGCTATCCTATACTAAAAAAGCAAGATGCTTTTTTAGCATGCTTTGAATTTCAAGCAGAAGCTCAAAAGATAGAAGAATTAAAAACCAAAATCAAAAAACAGCCTGAGATTCTGCGCTTTTTATTAATTAAAAAAGAAAAAACTTTAGAGAAAAAGGAACGAAAACCAAAAGCCCGAAAAGCTTTTGAGAGGAAAAAGGTTCCTGTCACTGAAAAGGTCGAATTAAAAAAGATAGAAAAAGATTTAGAAAAAATATTAGATTTTACCCACGAAGGCAAGCTGCAAGGCGAAGCCTAATCAGCTGGGTTTTCTAACATGAATTTAAATAAAACATTTGTGCTTGGGCGCTTAACCCAAGACCCAGACAGAAGAAATCTGCCATCTGGCAACCCAGTAGTTTCTTTTGGTATAGCCACAAACCGTTATTACACCACCCAAGACGGACAAAAACAAGAAGATACCGAGTTTCACAATATTGTGATGTTTGGAAGACTGGCACAAATTGCAGCCCAATATTTAAGAAAAGGCTCTCTAGTCTTAATAGAAGGTAGATTAAAAACCAGAAACTGGGAAGACGCTTCAGGGATAAAACACTATAGAACAGAAGTTATTGCAGAAAGAATGCAGTTGGGACCGAGGTCAACCAATCCTCAAGTAGTCTCAACTTTCCAACCAGCAGTTTCTCCAAGACCCCAAATAAAAAAAGCTGTTTCTGATGAAGAAATTCCGGTGATAGAAGAAAACTCTCCAAGAAGTGAAGAAAAAAGCGAGAAATCAAATGATAACTCAAGCAATAACCCAGCAAGAAAGCCAACACCACCAATAGAGGACAAGGAAAAAGAAATAGACGTAAAAGACATACCATTTTAAGATTGTCAAACAACTCAGCAAAACTTTTGGGTTCGTTTCGCTGAGAAAATTAACATGCATTGTCGTTATTGTCAAAGAGGTCAAAAAGAAATAAATTTTAAAGACGTTCAAAGTCTGAAGTATTTTATTTCTTCAGCAGGAAAAATCAGGGCAAGAAAAAAAACCGGCCTTTGCGCCCAGCACCAAAGGAAAATGACCAGAGCCATAAAAAGAGCTAGGTTTATGGGACTTTTGCCGTATGTCAGAGAATAATCTAAAATCTAAAATTGAAAATCTAAAAACTACAAGTTAAATCAAAAAAGATTGAAATGGCAAAACAAAAAAGCCCTGATAGGCCGTTTTTGTTTATTTAAACAAGGCAATCTATTTCTCTTCCTTTATTTTTTCTAATAGAGCTTTCCTGATTTCTTTTTCTGTTTTGGGGTTTTCTTTTAAGAAGGCCTTTGCCCCTTCAAGCCCCTGTCCTAATTTTGTTTTGTCATATTGGAGCCAGCTGCCTGATTTTTTGATAAGCCCATAATTCAAGCCCATATTTATAAGGTCGGCTGTTTTTGAAATACCTTCGTTGTAATAAATATCAAACTCTGCTGTTTTAAAGGGGGCTGCTACCTTATTTTTAACGATTTTTGCTTTAATCCTTGAGCCAATGATTTGGTCTCCTTTTTTAATTTGGGCCCTCCTTCTGAGCTGGATTCTTACTGAAGAATAAAACTTCAGAGCCATTCCTCCAGGCGTTGTTTCTGGATTTCCAAACAAAACGCCGATTTTCATTCTAGTTTGGTTCAGGAATATAATTGAGGTTTTTGTTTTGGCAACAATGCCAGCCAGCATTCTTAATGCCTGGCTCATCAAACGAGCCTGCCTGCCTATGTGCTGATCGCCGATCTCACCTTCAATTTCTGCTTTGGGAGTTAAAGCAGCCACCGAGTCAATAACAATAACATCAACCGACTTTGAACGCACTAAGGTTTCAACAATCTGCAAGGCCTGCTCGCCTGAATCGGGCTGGGAAATTAATAAATCTTTCATATTTACCCCTATTTTTTTGGCATAATCTGGATCCAGGGCGTGTTCAGCATCAACAAAAGCGCCTACCCCTCCCTTTTTCTGGGCTTCAGCTAAAATATGTAAAGCTAAGGTAGTTTTGCCTGTGCTCTCTGTCCCAAAAATTTCAATTACTCTGCCTCTTGGCACACCTCCCACTCCTAGAGCTAAATTTAAAGCAAGAGAGCCGGTTGGAACAGCATCGACATCCACTGCTTTGATGCCGCTCAGCTTCATAATTGCTCCTTCGCCAAATCTTTGCTGAATCTCGGAGATAGCCTCTTCCAAGCCCTTTTTAGTTTCTTTTTCTTCATTTTTTGATTGTTTAGCCATATTTTTGGTGATTAAAATTATTATTTATATTCAAACTTTATGCCACTTGCGTCTTGAAAATCATCGTCTTCTTGTTTGTGGATGTAAATCTCTCTTGGTTTAGCACCATCCTGCGGCCCCACTACTCCATTTTCCTCTAACATATCTAAAATGCGAGCTGCTCTAGCATAGCCAACCCTTAACCTTCTCTGCAAAAGAGAAGCAGAAGCTTTTTTGTATTCCAAAACAACTTTTTTTGCCTCTTCATATAAAGGCTCTTCAAGAGAATCCTCTTCCTGGGAGGTATCTTCCCTTTCCACTTGTTCCTCTAATTGCTTACCAAGGTCGCTCACAAGCTCTTCCTGCTCCTCTGTCAAGTTCTCTTTTTTGATAAAGTTAACCAGTTTTTTAATCTCAGCACCACTAATAAAGCTTCCTTGAATTCTCTTGGGCTTGGAAAACTCTGAGGAAAGAAATAGCATATCTCCTCTTCCCAGTAGTTTCTCAGCACCAGCTGTATCTAAGATAGTTCTTGAATCAACCTGGCTTGCAACCTGAAAAGCGATTCTGGAAGTAATATTTGCTTTAATCAAGCCAGTAATCACCTCTACGGACGGTCTTTGGGTAGCTACCACCAAATGGATTCCAACCGCTCTTGCTAACTGGCTCAGCCTGACAATGCCAGCCTCTACCTCTCTGCCTTTTGCTGCCATTAAGTCTGCCAACTCATCAATAATCAAAACAATATAAGGCATTGTTGTCATGCCCTCCTGCTGGTTTTTCGGCTTTTCCGATAAACCTCTGTTATAAGACAAAATATCTCGCATACCTACCTCACGCAACACCTCAAACCTCCTTTCCATTTCACCAACCAGCCAATTCAAAACGTTAACTGCTTTTTGGGCTTTAAAAATCACTGGGGCAAGAAGATGAGGTAAATTGCCGTAAACCGGGAATTCCACTCTTTTGGGGTCTATAAGAATTAATCTTAGAATCTTAGGAGAGTTTCGAAAAATCAGGCTCGTAATCAATGCGTTTAAACAAATCGTCTTGCCAGAACCAGTACTGCCAGCCACCAAAAAATGGGGCATGCCAGCTAAGTTTGGGTAAACGGGCCTCCCCATCACATCTCTGCCTAAAGCAAAAGCCAGGGGAGAGGAGTCCTTGAGAAAGTCTGAAGAGCCAATCAAGCTGCCCAGCTTAACTTTAGCTCTTACCTTGTTTGGAACTTCAATCCCCACCAAGGATCTGCCAGGAACAGGTGCTTCAATTCTTATTGGGTGGGAAGCTAAAGCCAATGCTAAATCATTGTTCAGAGATGTTATCTTTGAAAGTTTAACTCCTTCAGCTGGCTTTAAGGTATACTGGGTAACCGTGGGGCCGATATTTACTTCTGACATCTCCACTTCAATTCCAAAGTTCTGAAGAGCTTTTTTGATAATCAATGCATTTTGGTCGATATCGCCGCTCGAAGGCTTTTCATCCTTTATATCGAAAAGGCTAAGAGGTGGCCGTTTATATTTCCCTCCAACCTCCTTTGGAAAGTCTGGAGGTTTAATTTCAGAAACAGTTTCTTCCAGCTTTGAAGAAGTTGTTTTTACCTTCTTCTGTAAAAGCTCAATGGGTTTTATTTCAAATTTTGGCTCCCCCTCTGCTACAGCAGCAACAGATTCTTCCTTTTCTGCCCTTTCCTTCCTAAGCTTTTCTGCAATCTTCTTTGAAAAAGCTTCTCTTTTGGGCATAAATTCCCAAATAATTAAAACACCAATCAAAACTAAGGCAGAAAAAACAACAAAAGCTATTGCCTCGTTAAAATAACGGAAAAATGGCCAGCTGAGTAGATAACCTAACCACCCTCCGTTTTTCTGGGCTACATCCTGGGCTGCCAAAATACCTGAAACCCCACAAATAAAAACTAGGATGCCAAGAATAATGGGCGTCAATACCCTCTTCTTTTGAGGCTTCCATATCAAAAGCCCCCCTAAAACAAACAAAAAGGGAGCAATAAATAGAGTTTTCCCTATTACAGAATAAAATGCCTTGAAAACAAACCGACCCCCTGTTCCAGCTTTGTCAAATAAAGAAAAAGTAATCACCACAGCCAAAAGAATCATCACAATCAGCCCGATTAGTCTTCTGAGCCTTAAAGTAAAAATAGGGTATTTTTGACGATTTTTTCCCCCATTCTGAGCTTTCTTGTTCTTTTCTCTTTTGTTTTTTTTAGATTTGGCCACAGCTTTTAAAAATATACAATAAAAAGATACAAGCAACTTAATTTTAGCACAAACAAACAAAAAAAGCTATCCTTGAGGAGATAACCTTGTAATGTCAACGGTTGGGGGCTTACCCCCACACCAGAACTTCGTTTGGTGTGGGGGTTTACTTCCTGAAGCCAGTGCCAGCAGGTATCAATCTACCAATAATAACGTTTTCTTTTAATCCCAATAATCTATCTTCCTTACCAACAAGCGCAGCTCTGATTAAAACCCGAGAGGTTTCTTGAAAGGAAGCAGCTGATAGGAAGCTATCTGAAGTTAAAGCAACCCTTGAAATACCAAGAATGATTGGTTTGGCTTTTGCTTTCTGTTTTTTCTCTTTTTCAAGCATTTTTTGGGTTTCATCAAATTCCGCCCGAGAAACAATCTGTCCTGGCACCCAGGGACCATCTCCAGGATTAGTAACTCTTAATCTGGAAAACATCTGTCTTATTATTATCTCAATGTGTTTATCATGAATGTTGATTCCCTCCCCCACATATATCCTTTGGACCTCCTTAACAATATAACGTTGGGTTTTTTGGATACCAGAGGTTCTAAAAAGCTTTTTTAAATCTAAACTACCTTGGCAAATCGGTTGACCCGCCTTAACAGTATCTCCTGTTTTTACATAGATTTCAGCATCCGGAGGAATTCTATACTCAATAACATCCGTGGATTTTTTACTTTTTGTTTTAGATTTGGACTTAGCTTTAGTTTTAACCCCAGAAGATTTAGAAGGGGATGCTACCCGCACTACTCCTGTTTCTGGATCCACCTTTGTTATCTTGCCTTCAGCCAAAGTCATCACGCCTTCACCTTTTGGAGGCCTTGTTTCAAAAATTTCTTCAACCCTTGGCAAACCGCGAGTAATATCTCCAGCCCCGCTTACCCCTCCTAAGTGGAAGGTTCTCATGGTAAGCTGAGTGCCTGGCTCTCCTATCGACTGGGCAGCCACAATACCAACCGCCTCTCCAGTTTCAACTAAGGCGTTTCTTCCCATATCCCATCCATAACATTTTTGGCAAATTCTTCGTGCCAGTTTACACGTTAAAGGAGAGCGAACGGACAACCTTGAAATTTCAGCTTCATCTATCTTTGTGGCTTTCTCCCAATCTATCATTTCCCCAGCCTTAACTATTTTGCTGCCTGACTTTAGATCTTTTACATCAGAAGCTACGATTCTCCCCACAATTTTAAACCTGAAATCTTGACCAATCTCCCCAGCATCCTCTTTAAAAACCTCCATGCCTGTTTTGTCGCCACAATCTTCCCGAGAAACAATAAGCTCGTGGCTAACATCAACAAGCCTTCTTGTTAAATAACCAGAAGCTGAAGTACGAAGAGCTGTATCAGCTGTTCCCTTTCTTGCTCCGTGGGTAGAAATAAAATATTCCAAAACATCAAAACCTTCTTTAAAAGAATTTTTAATAGGAAGTTCAATGATTCTGCCAGCGGGTGAGGTAACTAGCCCCTTCATGCCAGCCATCTGCACTGGCTGAGCCCAAGAACCCCTAGCCCCCGAATCAATCATTGAAAAAACAGGACCTCTTTTGGGAAGAACCTCTGGAACAAGTCTTTCAACGTTTTCTTTAACTCCCTGCCAAATTTCAATTAGCTTCGACGTTCGTTCTTTATGAGAAAGGAACCCTCTTTTGAAATGACCTTCAATTTTGTCAACCTCCTTCTCTGCTTCTTCCAACAAGGTCTTTTTTTGTGGGGGAACAATCAAATCGTCCATGCCCCAGCTTATTCCTGATAAAGTGGCAAATTCAAAACCAAGCTCTTTGATTTTGTCTAAGGTCTTTTGGGTGTGTTCTTTGGGATATTTTTCAATGATTCTTCCAATAGTCCTTGAAAGGAATTTTGAGTTTACGTGCTCATTAACAAAAGGATGGTCATCAGGCAGAGCTTCATTGAATATAATTCTACCACAAGTAGTTTCCCTTAAACTGTATTTTTGGGAATTATCAGATTTGTCAGATATGTTGGCTTTATCTTGCATCAAAACCTTAATCCTTGCCCTGAGCTCAACCTTGCCTAATCGATAAGCTAAAATCGCCTCTTCAGGGCTGCTGAAAACTCTGTCCTCGCGTTGAGCACCTTCATCCATTCCAGTTAAATAATAACAGCCAAGAATAATATCTTGAACAGGAGTTACCACTGGTAAACCATCGGCTGGCTTCAGAAGATTTTTTGAAGAAAGCATAAGCTCTGAAGACTCTTTTTGGGCATCCTCTGAAAGAGGCAGGTAAACAGCCATTTGGTCGCCGTCAAAGTCGGCATTATAGGCATGGCAAACTAAAGGATGAATTTTTATTGCTTCTCCCTCAATTAATCTGGGCTCGAAAGCTTGAATTCCCAATCTGTGCAAAGTAGGGGCTCGGTTCAATAAAACAAGTTTGTCCTGAACGACCTCTTCCAGGGCTGCCCAAACTTCATCAATGCCTTCGTCAATCAGGCGAGTTGCCCCCCTGATATTATAAGCAAGTTCTTTGTCTAGAAGTTTTTTAATCACAAAGGGCCGGAAAAGCTCAAGGGCCATAATCTTAGGAATTCCGCATTGAAATAACTCAAGCTCAGGTCCTGGAGCAATCACCGACCTTCCGGAATAATCAACCCTTTTCCCTAAAAGATTTCTTCGAAATCTCCCTTGTTTTCCGCTAAGAATATCAGCTAATGACTTAAGCAGTCGCTTTCCTCCAGTACTTGCTGTAAGCATCTGCCCCTTTCTCATTCTATTATCTAAGAGGGCATCAACCGCTTCTTGCAACATTCTTTTTTCGTTTCTGACAATAACTTCAGGGGCTGAAATCTCAAGCAAATATTTTAATCTGTTGTTTCTATTTATTACTCTTCTGTAAAGGTCGTTTAAGTCTGAAGAAGCATATCTTCCTCCGTCAAGCTGAACCATAGGACGGAGGTCCGGAGGCAAAACCGGCAGAGCTTTAAGCAACATCCACTCCGGTCTGATTTTTGCCCTTTGCATTCCTTCAAAAAGCCTTAAGCTTGCTAAGGTCTTTTTCCGTTTTGTCCCAACTTCTTTTTCCCCTTCCGCTTTCAACCTCTTCATTTCTTTTTTTAGGTCTATTTTTTCAAAAATTCCCCGCAATGTTTCAGCGCCCGTGCCTGCCTCAAAAGCCTCGCCGTATTTTATAGAAAAATCCCGATATTGTGTTTCAGACAAAACCTTCAAAGGCTCTAAGGAAAGAACCTCCTCTCTTCTTTTTGCTAAGACCTTTTTAAGTTCTTCTTCTTTTTCTTTTCGTTGGGTTTTTGATAATTTTTGCCCCTTTAAATCTTTGATTCTTTGATGGAATTCTTCGTCAATGTCTTTTAAAAGCCTCTCTTTTGCTTGTTTGTTAACTTCAGTTATAATATAGGCTGCAAAGTAAATAACCCTTTCTAATTTTTGGGAGGGCAAACCAAGCACCATGCCTATTCTTGAAGGCACGCCTCTCAAAAACCAGATATGGCTAACAGGGGTTGCCAATTTTATATGGCCCATTCTTTCCCTTCGAACCGCACTTTTTGTTACCTCAACCCCACATCTATCGCAAATTATCTCTTTAAACCTTATTCCCTTGTATTTTCCGCAGTAACACTCGTAATCTTTTGTTGGTCCAAAAATCTTCTCACAAAAAAGCCCGTCCTTTTCTGGTCTTTGAGTCCGGTAGTTAATGGTTTCGGGTTTCTTTACCTCTCCATTAGACCACGATAAGATCTCATCAGGAGAGGCTACTTTTATACGAATTGATTGTAGATCTGATACTTTCATGTAAACAAGAATTAAAAATTAAGAATTAAGAATTTTTGCTCTTTTCCCTTCTACCTGCATCCTTTTCTTCAACCACTTTTGTCTTGACTTCAACGTTCAATCCCAGAGACTTCAATTCAGAAACCAGCAAATTAAAAGAGGCTGGTAGATTCGGCTTTTTCACTACCTCTCCCTTTAAAATAGCTTCGTAGGTGGCAGCTCGTCCTGGTACATCATCCGATTTAATAGTCAACATCTCCTGCAAAATGTAAGCTGCCCCATATGCCTCCAACGTCCAAACTTCCATTTCGCCAAATCTCTGCCCTCCAAACTGAGCCTTACCCCCTAAGGGTTGCTGGGTTATCAATGAGTAAGGGCCAATTGAACGCATATGGATTTTATCTTCAACCATATGAATCAATTTCATCATATAGATAAAACCTACCGTAATTTTCGTTGGAAAAGGCTGCCCTGTTCTTCCATCATACAAAGTAACCTGGCCTGATTCTG
>CAYGBM010000041.1:0-30060 GCA_964348225.1 uncultured Candidatus Saccharibacteria bacterium
TTTGAAATAGATAAAAATATGATGAGTTTTTCTTTACTTCATCGAATTATATTTTTTTTAACCACCGGGATCGGCCTATGGCTGTCTTTTTGGGTCTATTCTGCTGGAAGGAAAAAAAGGGTAAATAATTACTTCCTTTTAATGGTAGTAATATGGATATTTGGCGAGACGACACCATATTTTCTTTTCAGAAATATACCCCTATCAGAGAATACTATTTTCTTTCTTCCACGATTAACTGTTGCCTCAGTTTTTGTGTTCTTTATCTTCTTTTATTTCTTTGTTATGCATTTCATTGGGAATGAAAAAAGATTTCCAGTCCTTAATAAAATTATCCCATCTGTGGCTATATTAGGAGCTATTTTGGCAATTTTCACGAACCTATTCCAAAAAAGCGTGGTGATAAAAGAAGGCTTAGGGTTAGATCTCATCCTTACAATACAAGGTAAAATTATGTGGCTTGGCTTTGTTATTGCTCTAACTTTATTTATTTCTTTTCGATTCTTAAACTACTTTTCCAAAAGTCCCCAAGCAGAAAGATTAAAAATCCAATATTTTCTAATAGGACTTTCTTGTTGGATTATTACAAACTTGATATTTAATGTTTATTTTCCCCTTATTAGAGACACATTTAAATATGCTTACCTTGGTAATTACAGTATCTTTATCCTCTTTGGTTTCACGGCCTTTGCTATTGTAAAAAGAAGATTGTTTGGAATACGGGTGGTGCTTACCCAGCTTTTGGTTGCATTAATTGCTGTCTTGCTTTTGGTGAATGTTTTTGTTTCAGAATCTGTTTTTGAGTATGTCTGGAAAGGGGTGCTTTTTCTTGCCTTTATTTTCTTTGGGTGGTTACTAGTTAAGAGTGTTTTGCGGGAAATTAAACAAAGGGAGAAATTGGACAGATTAGCTACTCAATTGGCAGTAACTAATATCCGGCTGGAGGGGGCTTACAAAAAGCTTCAGAAGTTAGACAAGGCAAAGTCAGAGTTTGTTTCAATTGCTTCGCACCAGCTCCGCACTCCTTTAACTGCAATAAAGGGGTATATCTCCATGCTTCTTGAAGAGGATTACGGAAGGCTTGCCGATAACATGAAAATGCCCCTAGAAAGTGTTTATAGCTCAAACGAAAGGTTAATTAAATTAGTTAATTCGCTTTTGAATATTTCCCGAATTGAGGCAGGTAAGATGAAACTTGAGAAGTCGGACTTCTCTATACTAAATATGGTTTCAGAAATAGGGCGGGAGTTTAAACCTCAAACCAAGAAGATGGGGATTAAATTAAAGATTGAAAAGCCCAAAACAAAAATTCCTAAAATTCAGGCAGATAAGAATAAACTGAGGCAGGTTATTTCAAACCTTTTAGATAATGCTATAAAATACACTCACAAAGGGAGTATAACGTTGAGATTAGGCTTGGAAGGCAATATATTAAGAATGATTGTTGCTGATACAGGGGCTGGCATGACTCAAGAGGAGATTTCAAAGCTATTCCAAAGTTTTTCTCGGGCGGGAGCAGGCAGAAAGCATTGGGTTGAAGGGGCCGGCTTGGGTTTATACATTGCCAAGAGGTTTATTGAAATGCACAATGGCAAGATTTGGGCAGAATCCCCAGGCAAGGATAAGGGAAGTACTTTTTACGTAGATATTCCTATGAAATAAACGTTGAACTCAAATCCTAAGGATTCTGCCCAAATTCAAACTACAACTTCCTCGTATAAAAGCTTACGAGGATTTATCATTTCACCCCATATGGAAATATCTAGCTGTAGGCTTGATTTGGGATTTCTAAAGGGGTAAAATAGCATAATGCCTGTGGATACTAATCCAGAAAAAATAAAAGAGGTTTTGGAAAGGGGAGTGGTAGAAATTTTACCAAGCAAGGAAGGATTGGCTAAATTGATGAAAAAGCAGAGGATTCGGCTTTACTTGGGCGTTGACCCAACTGCCCCTAAACTTCACCTCGGGCATACTATTGCCCTTAGAAAACTCCAGGAATTCGCTGACCTAGGCCACGAAGCAATTTTAGTAATTGGCACTGGAACGGTTTTGGCTGGGGGCGATCCTTCGGATCGGGACAAAGCCCGTCCCTTAATCACCGAGGAGAGAATCAAAAAGAATATAGCAAATTGGAAAGCACAGGCTGGAAAAATCTTGGATTTTTCCAAGGTAGACATCAAATACAATGGCGATTGGCTTTTAAGGTTAGCCCTTAAAGACATTATCACCATTGCTCGCCATATCAGTGCAGTAAAACTTTTCCAGCGAGATATGTTTCAAGAGAGAATAAAAAAAGGCGGAACAGTGTGGGCTCACGAAACCTTGTATCCTTTGCTTCAGGGATACGATTCGGTAGCTATGGATGTTGATTTAGAGATTGGTGGAACAGATCAGCTTTTCAATATGCTCATCGGCCGGGAATTGCAAAAGAAAATACGGGGAAGAGAAAAGTATGCCCTAACCACTCCCTTAATTATGGGGATTGACAATAAGCCAATGAGTAAAAGCTCTGGGAATTGCGTATGGATTGAAGACTCCTCTTCTGAAATATTTGGAAAAATCATGTCAATTCCTGATGAGTTAATTGAAGATTACTTCAGGCTGTTAACCCGAGTTCCAATTAAAGAAGTAGAGAAAATCAAAAAAGATTTAAGAAAGCGAAGCGTTAATCCCCGAGACGCAAAAGCAAAATTAGCAAAAGAAATTGTAAAAATCTATTACGGAGAAAGGGCAGCCAACCAAGCTGAAAAAGAATTTAATAAGGTATTTCGCGATAAAAAGCTGCCCTCTGAAATTCCAGTGTTTAAGACTTCAAAGAAAGTTTACCCAATTTTAGATTTGTTGAAAGATTCCAAGCTGGCTTCTTCAAAGAGCCAAGCAAAGAGGTTGATTTTAGAAAAGGGAGTGAAAATTGACGGAAAGTTAAAAACCGACTGGCAAGAAGAAATAGACATTAAAAAGGGAACAATAGTGCGGGTAGGAAAAAGAAAATTTGTTAAAATTCAGTAAAAAAATGGCAAAGAAAATTCTCATAATTGAAGATGAAAAGATATTAGGCGATATGTATGCTCAAAAGTTTTTGCAGGCAGGCTTTGAAGTAAAAATAACACAGAGTGCTGAAGGGGGATTTCGTGTGGCAAAAAAAGAACAGCCCGACCTCATTTTGCTTGACATCCTTTTGCCAAAGAAAAACGGGATTGCTTTTTTAGAAAAGATAAGAAAAGACCCCAAAACATCTTCACTGAAAGTTCTCGCTTTTTCAAACTATGAAGACCCCCAGGTAATAAAAGAGGCAAAGGAGTTAGACGTGATTGAGTATTTATTAAAAACCAGTTTCACACCCACCCAGGTTCTTGAAAAAGTAAAAGAATACTTGGAATAAGCTAGTTGTATCGGAATTTCAATAAATTCCGATACAACAGGGGTGGGTCGGAGGGGAAGAATTCCCCTCCGTATAGGAAAACAGGCTTTTACCGAAGGTAAAAACGTTAGAAACCGAGGGTTTCTAAAGAACATAATGCACGAGCGAAGCGAGTGCTTATGTTCTGGGGGGGTAAATTTTGCTAAGCAAATTTCTCTATGAAGAGGAATTTAAACATAGAAACAATAGAAAAGATTGGTAAGCAGATTAAGTTATGCGGGTGGGTAAATACCATAAGAAGCCACGGCAAGATTCTTTTTATTGACTTAAGAGATAGAAGCGGCCTATGCCAGCTTGTATTTGCCCCTCAAAACAAAGAAGTTTATAAAAAAGCTGAGAAATTAAAGCCAGAATGGGTAATTGAGGTAATTGGTAAGGTAGGGGAACGTCCCAAGGGAATGGAAAATCCCAAAATTGAAACCGGGAAAATAGAGATAGAGGTTAATGAGCTAAAAATTATATCGGGAGCAGCAACCCTGCCATTTTCAATTGAATCTGATGGCTATGATATATCAGAAGAGAAACGGCTCAAATACCGCTTTTTAGATCTAAGAAGAAGACGTTTGCAAAGCAATATGAAAGAGAGACACAAGGTGATTCAGTTTATGCGCAATTATTTGCAAAGAGAAGGGTTTGTAGAAATTGAAACTCCTATTTTAACGAAATCAACGCCAGAGGGCTCCAGAGACTTTATTGTGCCTTCAAGACTAGATATAGGCAAGTTTTACGCTTTGCCTCAAAGCCCTCAACAATTTAAGCAACTTTTGATGGTGGCTGGCTTTGAAAAATATTTTCAAATCGCAAGATGCTTGAGGGATGAAGACCCCCGGGGCGACAGACAGGCAGAACATACCCAGTTGGACATTGAAATGTCGTTTGTGGAACAGGAAGATATTTTAGAGCTTGTTGAAAAATTATATGCAAAGGTGTGCCAAGAGCTTTTTCCAGAAAAGAAAATAAAACAAATACCTTTTCCCCGGATAACTTACAAAGAAGCAATAGAGAAGTATAAATCAGACAAGCCTGACTTGAGAAAAAATAAAAATGATGAAAACGAACTTGCCTTTTGCTTTGTAACGGATTTTCCGATGTTTGACCGTTCAGAAAAAAAAGATAAATGGATTGCTATGCATCACCCTTTTACCAAACCAAAAACTGAAAACATTGAGCAAATCAAAAAAGAGCCAGAAAAAATTACTTCTTTCCAGCACGACTTTGTTCTTAACGGCCAGGAAATAGGAGGAGGGAGTATTAGAACAACCAATCTTGAAGTTTTAACTGCTGTTTTTGAGGTTTTAGGGCACAAGCCAGAAGAAACAAAAAAACAATTTAAAAACTACTTTGAGGCCTTCCAATATGGGGTGCCACCTCACGGCGGCATAGCGCCTGGTATTGACAGGTTTTTAGCACTGATACTCAATGAACCAAACATCAGAGAAGTAATTGCCTTCCCCAAAACAGGCGAAAACAGAGATCTAATGATGGAAGCCCCATCAGAGGTTTCAAAAGAACAACTCAAAGAGCTTCACTTAAAAATTGTCAACGAGAAAAAACATTCTTAACACTCCAACAAAAATTACAAAATTGGACGATCGTCCTATTTTGTAATGAACTCAATGATGAGCAGAAATTTTAAAATCTTCTTAATAACTTTTCTCCTGAGCCTGCCTTTCTGGTGGGGAGTGAACGTATTCCAGAGGGATCTTGAAGATTTTTTTTATACGATGGAGTTCCAAAAAAACCCACCCAAGCTTTTCGTTGCCCAAATAATCCAAAACCTTCAAGCTGCTCAAAAGGAATCTCAAGCCTCTAGAGAAAAACAGTGCCAAAGCCTTGAAGGCTTTGAGAACTTCCAAATTTCAGCAGAAAGCGCAATCTCTGTTGAAGTAAGCCTTGTTAAAGACCCTGTTAATAAGACAAATAAAACAGAGTTAAACCGAGTTATTTTTGAGAAAAACCCAAGCAAAAAAATGCCTATTGCCAGCCTAACCAAGTTAATGACAGCCATTGTTGCTGCTGAATTCTATGATGACTCTTATCGGGTAGAAATTCCCAAAGAGGCTGTCTCGCAGCCAGAAACAAGCGGCAACCTAACAGTAGGGGAAATTCTCAATGTTGGAGATCTGCTTCACATTATGCTTATTGAATCAAGCAATGATGCTGCTTTCTCCCTGGGCGCGGTTGTAGGCCAGGAAGGGTTCACCCATTTAATGAATTTACAAGCAAAAAAGCTCGGGCTTAACAATACTTTGTTTTTTAATCCAACTGGAATTGACCCTGCAAATACAACAGACAACCCAAACTACTCAACTGCTCAAGATTTGCTGGCACTTATGGAATATATATTAGCTGAATATCCTGAAATTTTAGAGATTATTTCAAAAAAGGAATACGATCTTTATTTACAGAACGGCATTTTGCATCATACACTCAAAAATACAAACGAACTGCTCGGAGAAATCCCTAGGCTAATTGGAGGAAAAACCGGATACACTGAAAGAGCTGGGGGGTGCTTAATTGTAATTTTAAAGAATAAAGAAGGTAGCTATCTGATAAATATTGTTTTAAATTCTCCCAACAGATTTGGAGAAATGATAAAACTAATAGAGCACGGACTACCCATATGCCCAAATTGAATGTTATTAAAATTGCGGTTCTTTGTGCCTTTTCAGCTGGCTTGGCTGTCTTATGGAGCCCTTTTTTAACGCATTTCCTTTATAAATACAAGCTTTGGCGCAAAACAGCCAGAGAAAAAGGTATTGATGGCAAACCAGCACCGGTTTTTCACAAGCTTCACAAAGAAAGAGAAACAAAGGTTCCTCGCTTGGGAGGGCTTTTAATTTGGGTAACAGTGGTTTTTGTGGCTTTTTTATTTGCCTTGTTAAGCAGGGTATCTGAGAATTTCTCCTTATTGAATTTTTTATCAAGAAGCCAAACCTGGCTGCCCCTTGGCACTTTGGTGGCTGCTTCTCTGCTGGGATTGGGAGACGACATCCTGCAAATCTTTGGCAAGGGGAAATATGCTGGGGGTGGCATAAAATTTACCAGAAGATTAGTAATAGTTTTAATTATAGGCGCTATCGGGGCTTGGTGGTTCTATTTTAAGCTTGGCAGGCACACTTTATTCATTCCTGGCATAGGAGACTTAGAAATTGGCTTTTGGTATCTTCCTTTGTTTGTGGTAACCCTTTTGGCTTGCTGGGGTGGGGGAGTGATTGATGGAATTGACGGTTTGGCTGGCGGGGTTTTTTCCATTATGTTTGCTGCTTTTGCTATTATTGCTTATTCAAGAATGCAGTATAATTTAGCAAGCTTCTGTGCTGTTTTAGCTGGCACCATCCTGGCATTCTTGTGGTTTAACATACCTCCAGCCCGCTTTTATATGGGCGAAACAGGCACTATTGGGTTAACAGCCACTTTGGCAGTGGTTGCTTTTTTAACTGATTCTGTAATAGTTTTGCCAATAATTGCTGGGCTTTTAGTGCTTGAGGTTGGCTCTATCTTGCTTCAGCTTTTCTCAAAGAAGTTTTTTCGTAAAAAAATATTGCTTTGCGCCCCAATCCACCACCACCTTGAAGCCAAAGGCTGGCTGCCTGAAAAAATCACCATGCGATTTTGGATTATTGGCATGATACTAGGCATTATAGGAGTAGCCATACGTCTGCTGGGTTAAAATGCCAACAATAAAAAGTATAATATGGTGCCAATAATCCAAAACCCTCTGTTTCAAATCGTGCCGATCGGCACGATTTGAAACAGATTGAAGAAGCTTGAAATATCTCGAACTGTCTTGAAATATCCTCTAAGCTATGGACTTTGAGTAAGCTATGGACCTTGAGGGTTTTTTATGCTATAATATTGCTAGTAGATTATTGAGTAATATCAATAATCTTTAAACAGCAAAAAATCCGAAAGGATAATCTATAAAGGCAAGGAAACAGAAACAGGAAAGGAGGGAATGAATGGAAACTGCTATTAAGCATGTGCTTATTGTACTTCTAGCTGTTCTGGTTGTAGGTGCTGCTGGCTGGATCCAGCAGAAAAGAGGAGGAAAATAACATGGTCATAGGTGTAGCGAGAAAAAAAGGACACCGCCTCCCGGAATCTTATAACTCGCTTTGTATGACTCTATCGGTCAATAAAGATGCAGAGCTAAAAGAGCGTGAGTGGAAAAGCTTAGAAAGTCTTTCTTCTTTCTCAGATGAAGATGGGAATAATGAGGGCAAGAAGAAAGATGAAATAGGCACACTTGTGATTTTCCTGAGTGGATTCCGCCGTTCCGACCTAAAGCATCTGCAAAATAATATTCCTAGACTCAATATTCCAATTGTCGTTATTCTTGGAAGATACATGAACAAAAGAGTCCTTGAAGGAATAGCAGGAATAGATGTAAGAACAGAACCCCTGGGTCCTAGGGAAATTGATGATATCTATAGCTTGATAATGTTCAGAATCAGAGGCTTAGAACTGGCCAAAGTATAAATAACCAGTCAAGGAAAAAAGAGGGGATCTCACTCCTCTCTTTTCCAATAGAAGAAAAAATAGGACAAAAGAAGATTAAAGAGTTTTAATTGTAAACATCTGTGAACGTCTAGTATTTCTCAACCTTGACAGAAGCAAGGTTTTTTGTTATTATTAGGAGCAAGATCGTTGAAAACTAATGAGGCAAGGGAATGACCTGGCAAGGGGATGGTTTGTTCGCTTGTTTACTTAGCCAATTTAAAAAGGAGAAAAAATGGCTAAAACAACCATCCTCATTGTTGATGACACAGAAGCAACCCGCAATGTCCTAAGGGATATTGTACAAGAAATCCTGAGAGAAGGTGTTGAAATCTCAACCGCCTCCTCTCTAGAGCAAGGAATGGGGTTCGCTGAAAGGGTCCAGAAAGGGAACATAGTACTTGATGCCGCCTTCATTGACATTGAACTGGGTAAAGATCCAGTCACGCATGAAGTCCATGAATTCGGTTTTCCACTCATGGAAGCATTGCGAGACCTCTGTCTCGTCTTCCCCATGAGCAGTGCTATGGGCATCCCTGAATACCAAGAGAAATGTCGGGAGTTAGGAATGGAGGTAATGATAACTAAGCCTTTCGACCTCCAAGAAATAGAGGAATTATTCCTACTCCCATAAAATAGGAGGGGTCTCATTCCAGCAGAACAGAAGTCAATCTGGAATGAGACCTTTATTTTGCCTTAATTTTGTGTTATTTTTAAGCTATAATGAAGCTAGATAGATTAAACAGCAAAAAAATATTGATACTGGGACTTGGTAAAGAAGGAAAAGACAATTATTTGGCTCTGAGAAGGCTTTTCCCAAAAAAAGTGCTTGGGGTGGCTGATAAACTAGAACTTGAAGATTTACCCCAAACTATCCAGAAAATTTTAAAAGCAGATAAAAGATTAAAGCTTCATTTTGGCAAAGATTATTTAACCTCTCTTAAGAACTATAATTTAATAATTAAAACACCAGGCATTCCCCAGAAAAATATTAAGCCTTTTTTGAAAAAAGGGACTCAAGTGAGTTCTCAAACCGAAATCTTTTTTGAAAACTATAAAGGAACAATTATTGGAATAACTGGTACAAAAGGCAAGGGGACTACCTCAAGCCTAATCTATCAGATATTGAAAAAAGCAGGATTTAAAGCTCATTTAGTAGGCAATATTGGAAAGCCGGTTTTTCAAACCTTGCTAAAAACAAAGGGGGGAAAGGAAGCTGCCAAAGAGATTTTTGTTTATGAGCTATCTTCCCATCAGCTGCAAAATTTAAAAAAATCACCCCAGATTGCTGTTTTTTTAAACCTTTTTCCTGACCATTTGGATTATTACAAAAATCTCAAAGAATACCAAAAAGCTAAAGAGAACATTGTTTTACATCAAAAAAAAGAAGACTTCTTGGTTTATAATGCTGACGATAAAATAGCAAGGAAGATGGCTGAGAAAACTCCTGCTCAAAAAATCGCTTTTTCCCTAAAATCACCGATAACATATTTAGAGCGATCGCTAAAATTATGTTATATGAGAGGAGAGGGGATTTTCTGGGATAAAGAGAGAATTATTTCTAAAACAGAGATTCCACTGAAGGGAAATTTTAATGTTTTAAATGTAATGGCTGCCATTTCAGCTGCTAAGATTTTAGATGTACCTTCCAAAAAAATAAGGGGGGCTGTAAGGGCTTTCAAGCCATTGCCTCACAGATTAGAATTTGTTGGAAAACACAAGGGAATATATTTTTATAACGATTCTATGTCAACCATACCTGAAGTTAGCATTGCTGCTCTTGAAGCTTTGGGTAAGGGAGTGAAAACCTTGATTCTGGGGGGATCTGAAAAGGGAAGTGACTATTCAGCTCTAGCTGAAAGGATTCTAAGGGGTAATGTTAAAAACCTTATCCTGTTTCCAATCACAGGGAATGAAATTTGGAAGAGAATCAAAAAAGCTTATCAAAAGCAGCCTTCTTTAAAAAAGAAAAAACCACCTCGAGCCTCTTTTGTTTTTTCAATGCAACGAGCAGTGGAGATAGCCTATCAACAAACAAGAAAGGGGGAGATATGCCTGCTCTCGCCAGGTTCTGCAAGCTTCACTCTTTTCCGTGATTACAGACAACGGGGGAATTTGTTTAAGAAGTTGGTAAAAAACTATGCAAAAAGCAAAGGTGCGAAAAAGTGAAAACCGCCCAGATTTTTTACTGCTTGGTTTAGTTGCTTTTTTGATTATTTGGGGCATAGCTAGTGTAGGAACCACTTCTTTTCCTTTGTCGTGGCAGAGATACGGAAATCCCTGGCATTATCTTCTGCACCAGCTTGTGATGCTGGCTATTGGTATTGTATTGGCTGTTGCTTTTTTTAAGCTGCCCCTGAAAAAACTAAAAAAGTGGGCGCCTCTTTTTTTCTTGTTGAGCCTTTTAATGGTGATTTGTGTTTTTTTGCCGAAAATAGGGGTGGAAATCAGAGGGGCTAGGCGCTGGCTCAACTTTGGCAAGTTTCTGCTGCAGCCTTCAGAATTTTTAAAAATAGGCTTTATAATTTATTTGGCTGCCTGGCTTGCTGAAAAGGGCAAAACCGACAAAAAAAAGAAGCTGAAGTACCTCCTGATTCCTTTTTTCATAATCTGTGTAGTTCTGCTTGTTATTTTGATTGTCCAGCCGGATATGAGCACCTTGGCAATAATTTTTGTGGCTGGAGTTTTAATGTACTTTGCAGCAAACACGCCTTTGTGGCACACCTTTGCTATTTTGGGCTTGGGAACAGCGGGGGGACTTTTATTAATAAAAATGAAGCCTTATCGCTGGGCAAGGTTCTTGGTTTTTTTAAAACCCGAAACCGATCCCTTGGGAATGGGTTATCAATTGAGGCAGGCTTTGATTGGTATGGGGTCGGGCAGAATTTTTGGAGTTGATAAGGGATTCAGTCTTGGACTAAGCCGTCAGAAGTTTGGTTTCTTACCCGATTCGATGACCGACTCAATTTTTGCTATAATAGGAGAAGAGCTCGGTTTTATTGGAGCAACCCTGCTTATCCTGCTTTTCTTAGCGCTTATCTGGCGAGGAGTAAGATTGAGCGCTTTAACTGGAGGGGGTTTTGAGAAATTTTTAGCCTTAGGAATAACTGTTTGGATTGTCTGTCAAGCTTTCTTCAATATTGGAGGGATATTGGGTTTGCTGCCCTTAGCTGGCATTCCCTTGCCCTTTTTCAGCTATGGGGGGTCGCACCTAATAGCTGAGATGGTTGGCGTTGGAATATTATTGAATATATCTAAAAACACGAATTAAAACACGAATTTTATGCAAATAATATACGAATGTTAATATAACGTATTAGCATATAATCCGCATAGAATTCGCATAAAAATTCGCGTATTATAATGAAAATAGTATTTACAGGAGGTGGAACAGCTGGACATATTTTTCCCATTTTAGCTGTTGTCAGGCAGGTCAGAAAAACCCTGCCAACAGCAAACATCACATTGTTTTACATTGGCCCAGCAGATGCATATACCGCAGCCTTAATGGGAAGAGAAGGGGTAAAGGTAAAAAGAATAATTACTGGCAAGTTGAGGAGATATTTTTCTATTAAGAACTTTTTTGATTTGTTTAAAGTTCCAATTGGGCTTTTACAGGCTCTTCTTTGGCTATTCTTTTTGGCCCCAGACCTCATTTTCAGCAAAGGAGGCTATGGCTCTTTTCCAGTGGCTTTTATGTCTCGGATCTTGCACATTCCTGTGTTTCTGCACGAGTCAGACATTGCGCCAGGATTAACTTCCAGAATTACCTCAAGGTGGGCTTTAGAGATTTTCACCTCTTTTCCCAAAACCGAATATTTTCCAAAAGAAAAGATAATGTGTGTGGGCAACCCAATAAGGATAGAGCTTATCAGCGGAAGCAAGAAAGAGGCTCAGAAAATATTCAGACTGCAAGGCAAAAAACCCTTAATTCTTATTCTTGGTGGTTCACAAGGCGCTCAAAGTATCAACAATCTGGTGCTTGAAATTTTGCCAGAATTAACAACCTCGTTTGAGCTTTTGCATCAAACTGGCCCTGATAATTTTAAAGAAGTGAAAAACGAAAGCGAGGCTTTAATAGGAAAACAGTTAAAAAAATATTACCATCTCTATCCCTTTTTTCAGGAAGAAGAATTAAAACACGCCTTGGCTGCCAGCGATTTTATCATCTCAAGAGCGGGTTCTGGGGCTTTATTTGAAATTGCTTCTGTCAAAAAGCCTGCTCTTTTAATTCCTTTGCCACGCTCTGCCAATAATCATCAGTCCAAAAACGCCTACAGCTTCGCAAAAGACATTAAGGGGCAAGTGTTAGAAGAAGAAAACTTAAAACCTCATTTTTTCTTGGAAAGGCTGAAATATTTTCTTTCTCGTCCCGATATACTAAGAGAAATGGCTGAAAACGGCGAGAAGTTCGCCAAGCCCAAAGCAGCCCAAGTCGTTGCTAACTATATCATTGAATATCTCTATCAAACCTTTGAAATAGTGGAAAGCAGAGAAAAGCCAGAAATAAGAGAAAGGGAACAGATAAGAGAAGAAAAAAGAGAAGAGATAAGGCAAAAGACAAAGGTAATAGAAAAAACAGAGCTAAGGGAAAAAACAAGCAGGCTGGAAGAGCCAAGCAGAGGAACAAAGCCTCGCCAATATCCAACCTCTATTAAAAAGCTTTAAAAACCATGGAAGAATTGAAGCTAATCAGGCCCGGAGAGATCAGGGTGAGAATTGCACCCTCGCCAACAGGTCCTATGCATATCGGTCTTGGTAGAACCGCCCTTTTTAACTATTTCTTTGCTGAAAAATATCAAGGGGCTTTTATTTTGCGGATAGAAGATACAGATGTTGCCAGATCAAAAAAAGAATGGGAAGAACAGATTATCGAGGGATTAAAGTGGCTAGGAATAGAGATTCAAGAAGGCCCTGGACTTGGAGGAAAATACTGGCCTTACCGCCAATCGGAAAGAAAAGAAATTTATAAAAAATATATTCAAAGGCTTTTAGATGAAAACAAGATTTACTTTTGTTTCTGCTCGCCAGATGAACTTGAAGCCCATCGTCAATATTTAATGAGTATCGGTGAGCCCCCTCGCTACTCTGGAAAATGCAGAAATTTATCCGATGATGAGATTAAAAAGAAGCTGTCTGGGAAGAAATCTTTTGTCTTAAGATTCAAAACAGTATCAAAGAAAATTGTTTTTGAAGATATCTTGCGAGGAAAAATAGAGTACGAAACAGATACTTTTGGAGATATGGTTGTTGCCAAAGGGCTTGATTATCCTTTGTACAACTTAGCTTGCGTAATTGATGATTTTAAAATGAAAATAAGCCATGTTATCCGAGGGGAAGAACATATTCCAAACACCCCAAAACAAATCTTAATAGCAGAGGCTCTCAGCATAAAAACACCGAAGTATCTTCATTTATCTTTAATCTTAGGGCCTGACAGATCTAAGTTAAGCAAGAGATACGGGGCAAAACCTCTTTTAGACTACAAAAAAGAAGGCTATCTGCCAGAAGCCATGGTTAACTTTTTAGCTTTTTTAGGCTGGAATCCAGGCACAGAAAAAGAAATATTCCCAATGCCATCTTTAATTCAAGAATTCTCTTTAGATAAAATCCAAAAATCAGGGGCTGTGTTCAATTCAAAAAAGCTTGACTGGCTCAATGGCTTTTATATCAGGCAAAAACCCCTCAATAAGTTAACCGAGCTTTGCATTCCTTATCTTATTGAAAGCGCTTTGATTGTGCCTTTGTGGGGGCAGAAGGAATTTGCTCCCTTAAGATATCATCCATTCGGGATTACAGACTATAAGATAGCTGAAACTGAAGAAAAAATTAATTTTGCCTTTCTTGAAAAGATCGTGGGCCTTTACCAAGAAAGGCTGAAAAAACTTTCTGAAATTACAGAACTGGTTGATTTCTTTTTTAAAGATAAACTGGATTTCCCCAAAGAGCTTTTAAAATGGAAAGATATTCAAGATAAAGACCTTAAAGATGTCCTTGACAATTTAAAGAAAACATTGTCTAAATTAAAAGAGAGCAACTGGACCAAAGCGGGGATTGAAAAAGCTCTGATGGCAGAGGCAGAGAAAATAAAACCGCCAGAAAAAAGTCCCACAGGGGCGAAGGTAGGCCTGCCCACCGAAGTCCCCACAGGGACGAAGGTGGGGGATAGAGGCTATTTTTTGTGGCCTCTGAGGGTTGCTTTAACTGGCAAAAAAGCTTCAGCTCCTCCCTTTGACATCGCTGAAATCCTAGGAAAGGAAAAAACCCTTAAAAGAATTAAAGAAGCCAGAAAGAAATTATAAACCCCCACACCAAAAATTCGTTTTGGTGTGGGGATAAACCCAAAAAATAATAGAAGAGCAAAAAAAACTATGAGAGCATTTATCATTTTCTGCATACTTCTTATAGCAGTTTTTCTGCTATTATATTTTTTCATTATGTATTATGTTGAAACAGAAGTACCGCCCTACAGAGAAGGCTTGCCAGAATTCGAGAAAGAAAGCAGGCGAACCATAAGAATGGTACAATCCCTGAAGAACTTCTTCAGATATAGTCGTGATCTAATGAAAGCGTTCTTCCAAATAATTGGCGAAAGTGTGAAAAAAGCTTTTAAATGGTTAAAGGATTTTCCCTCAAAAATAAAACAATGGCTCGAAAAAAGAAAATCAGATGTTAAAGAAGGACTTGAACAAGAAAAGCAAGAGGTCAAAGAAGAAATCGGCAATATTTTTTCAAGAACCTGGGATTGGCTCAAGGGAAAAATAAGAGCTGCGCTGGATTAATTCTTTCAAGCTCACGCTAGCTAGAACTTTTTAATAGTTTCTCTACCCTGCTATAACCTATTATAGACAACCACGGCTGAAGCCGTGGTTGTCTGCTTATCCACAGCAGGGGAGTTGACAAAAAGGCTTGAATAGCCTTATACTATCAATAGATAAGTGTTCGCATAATTATACTTAAACGAATGGTTATAATACTGTGTGGGGCACTTCCCTAAAAACCATAATTTTTTATGCAAAAAAGCCCAAAGTCAATTGCTAAATATTTAAACGATTTTCTCGACTGGCTGGAGATTGAGAAAGGTTTAAGCTCCAAGTCGCAAGAGAACTATGCTAGGTTTCTGAAACGATTTTTAGATTGGCTCAAACTCAACAAGCTTGAAAATCTTAAACCCCACGAACTCACCCCAGAACATATCTGGCAATATCGGACATATTTAGCTCGTCAGCGTGTAGTCAAAAAATCATACGATCCAAGCAACGCCCAAAAGTCACTCAAGAAGACTACTCAAAACTATTATCTTATTGCCTTGAGGTCATTATTAAATTTTTTTGCTGACAGAAATATATTATCTCTACCCGCTGAAAAAATAAAACTGGCAAAAGATAAAGATGGAAAAGTTGTGAGCTTCTTAAACTTAGAACAACTGGAAAAACTATTTGCAGCCCCTGATACTTCAAAGATTCAAGGTCTAAGAGATCGAGCCATTTTGGAACTCTTTTTTTCTACTGGCATGAGAATTGCAGAATTAGCCAGCTTGAACCGAGAGCAAATTAAAATAAAGCCCGAAACAAAAGACTTAGAAATCGTTATAATAGGCAAAGGCGCCAAACCAAGAACCGTTTATCTTTCAGAAAGAGCTATACATTGGCTGAGAGAATATCTAAAAAAAAGAAAAGATACAGAAAAAGCACTTTTTGTTAATCATTATAAAAAAGAAGATAGTTCCTGCACCCGATTGAGCCACCGTTTGATTCAAAAAAATATAAAAAAATATGCTATTATGGCTGGCCTGCCCTTGACCACAACCCCGCATGTCATGCGTCACTCGTTCGCGACCGATCTCTTAAATCAAGGGGTAGACTTCAGAACACTGCAAGAATTTTTAGGACACAAAAGTCCAGCAGCCACTCAAATCTACGCCCATGTTACAAGCAAAAGGCTACGCGACATCCATCGTAAATTCCATGGTGGTAGAAAAATTAAAGATTGAAAAGCTAACTTTATTCCCCTGCTTCTTCAATAATTAAGGGAGGTTTTTGAAAGTAAAATTGAGTTAAGATGCCAGCGCCAAAGCTGAGCAGGCAGAGCAGAAGAATCATCAAAAAGAGTAAAATGTTGTTATAATTTTTTTTGACAAATTGGCTAATTTTTGATAGCATAAATGATCATTAACGATCTCTAACATGGCTAAAACAAAGTCAAAAGGCTCAACAAGGCTGGGTAGAGATTCCAGGCCAAAATACTTGGGAGTTAAAGTATTTGGAGGGCAAAAAGTAAAAGCTGGAATGATTATAGTGCGCCAGCGAGGCACAAAATTTTTGCCTGGAAAAAATGTGGGGCTCGGCAAAGACCACACGATTTTTGCTTTAAAAGAAGGGGTTGTTAAATTTCAAACAAAAAGAAAAAAAATGTTTTCAGGCTCACAAAGAATCGCTAAGGTTGTTAATGTTGAACCAAAAATATGAGTTTCGGTTAAGAATTTAAGGCGTTTCTTTCCATTAACAACTTTAACGATTCTTTTTTATATCTCAGTACATTAACAATCTATAAACATGATGGGGAGGGTTTGTTATGAAAGCAAGCACCAAGCAAAGGATAACAGGAATACCCGTCCTTGGTAAGATAATCACAAATTTGACATTTACAACGTACTGTATAGCAGCAAGAGCAAGGGAATCTTTTCCAAACATTGCTGCAGTCTTGTTCATTATTTTCTTTGTTGCTACCGCTGTCTTTTCACTTTCCTTCCCCCAAAAAGTGCACAGTTGGGTCTGGGCTGGAAGCAGTCGGATCTGGGCTGGGATATCCTATTTTGGAGCTGGTGTAGTCATAGTCGCCTCAATGATCGTAGCGATCCTAGCTATTGTTTTTATAGCACTTGGATTCATTATTGTAGGCATTATGATATTCCTTGTTCCAGTAGTGATATTCTTAATTGGGGCTGGGGTTCAAATATTGCTGACTAGCTTAATTCTTGAACTAATTTGGTCAGCGGATATAACATCACTATTCGCCCCAGATTTAGGTGTATGGTTCTGGGTTACCCATGGGGTCCTGGCTAAATTCTTCTTAAAGGGTGGTTCTCTAACCACCCTTTGCCTTTAGTTTTGCTCTGATTTTTTTAAACAAGCGCGGATGAATTCGCGGAATAAGGGGTGTGGGTCTAAGGGACGTGATTTAAATTCCGGATGGAATTGGGTGGCAACAAAGAATGGTTGCTGTGACAGCTCCACAATCTCAACCAAATCCCTTTCAGGGTTGATGCCAGCCATTATAAGGCCTTTTGCTTCAAGACGCTTCCTGAAATCATTGTTAAGCTCATAACGGTGGCGGTGGCGCTCAGAGACTACGGGGGAGCCATAAGCTCGGAAAGATAAAGTTTCAGGTTTTAATTTGCAATTGTAAGCTCCCAGCCTCATTGTGCCACCATAACGTTTTTCTCTCAAAAGCTTTTTTTGCTCTGGCATAACATCAATGATAGCTTGACAACTCCCCTCTTTTGTTTTGTTATTTGGAGAACAAAATTCAGCTGAGTGGGCATTTTTTATTTCACAAACATTGCGGCTGAACTCTATAACTGCCAACTGCATGCCCAAGCAAAGCCCAAAATAGGGAATTTGTTGTTTTCTGCAAAACTCAATGGCTTTGATTTTCCCCTCCACTCCCCTGCTACCAAAACCACCAGGCACTATGATGCCTCCAAACTTTGTTAATTCTTTTCTTGACTCTGGATTCTTTTCGTATTTTTCAGCGTCCACCCATTGAATTTCAGGTTTAACATTGAAAAAATAGCTTGCGTGTTTTATTGCCTCAATTATTGAGATATAAGAGTCCATTAGGGTGAAACTACCTGTTTTGAAGTACTTCCCTACCATGCCAATCTTAACCTCGCCTTTCAAGTTGTGAATATTGCTAGCTAATTTTCGCCAATCTTTTAAATCGTTCTTTCTGGCTTTTAGCTCAAACTTCTTTAAGATTTTGTTGCCTAAATCGTCTTTCTCAAAATTTACAGGCACCTCATAAATAGAATCAACATCCGGAGCTGAAATAACATCTTTTTCTGAAACATTGCAGAAAATAGAAATCTTCCTCTTTCGGGGAGCATCCAAGGGCAGGCTGGCTCTGCCGATTATAATGTCTGGCTGGATGCCAGCTGCATTCAAGGACCTTACAGCGTGCTGAGTGGGTTTTGTTTTCATCTCTCCGATTTTTTTGGGAATAGGCAGATAACTTACTAAAATAAAAACGACATCCTCAGGACGTCGAAGCTTTATTAAACGAGCTGCTTCCAGGAACAAAAGATTTTGATACTCACCTACCGTACCTCCAATTTCAGTAAGAATAAAATCTGCTTTAGTTCTTCTAGCTAGTCTTTTTAAACGAGACATTACTTCTTCTGGAATATCAGGCACTACTTCCACGCACCTGCCTCCATATTCAAGATTCCTTTCCCTCCTAATAACAGCCTGATAGACACTGCCTGTTGTCATGTAATTATCAATGCTCAGGTTTTGGTCTAAAAATCTTTCATAATTGCCTATGTCTTGGTCGCATTCCAGCCCATCATCGGTTACAAAAACCTCTCCGTGCTCAATAGGATTCATTGTGCCAGCATCAACATTAATGTAGGGATCAATCTTAACTGCCTCCACCTTGAACCCCTTAGCTTTCAAAATCTTGCCTATGGAAGCAGTAGCTATGCCCTTGCCAATTCCTGACATTACACCGCCCGCAATAAAAATATGTTTTGGCATATTAGAAGTTTTTGTTCTTAATAAACCCTTCAGCCAAAAATTTAGGCGAAGGGTAAGTTCCAGACCATTTTAAACCGATTACCCAATTTTAAACTTCAACTTCAGGCTTTACCTCTTCTTCTACAACTATTATCTTTATCTGGACCTCCAAGTTGTGTTCAAACCTAATTTTTGCTTCATACTCGCCCAAATCCTCGATGTCCTGAGCAAGAAATATTTGGTTTTTCTTGATGTCATACCCCATCTCTTTCAACCTGGCAGCTATTTTTTGGGCATTAATATTTTCAAAAAGCTGGCCCTTATCCCCTACCTTAACTTTAATCTCAACCTCAAGCCCGTCCATTGATGAAGCCAAACTACCAGCTTTTTCCAGTTCCTCCTCTGCCTGCTTTTCTTTCTCGTCCTGCTGTTCTTTTGCCCACTTCAAAGCTTCATCTGTTGCTGGTTTAGCCAAACCCTGAGGAATCAAATGATTCCTGGCATATCCATCAGCCACTTCTTTGACCTCATATTTTTTACCAATTTTTTCTACGTCCTGAAGCAGTACTACTTGCATATACCTTATTTTACTCCAAAGAATTTAAAATTTCAATTGCTTCTTCAAGTTGGGGGTCTTTTTCTTCTTCAAAGTCTTCATCTGTCATTTCTACCTCAATATCCGGCTCAAGCCCGTTATCGTCGATAGAATCACCTTTTGGGGTTAACCACTTAGATGTTGTTACTTTCAAAGACGAACCATCTGAAAGAAATACCTGCTCTTGCACCGAGCCCTTGCCAAAAGAAGTCTCTCCAATAAGCTTAATGTTTCTTTGGTCTCTTAATGCTCCAGCGAGTATTTCAGCTCCTGAAGCTGAGCCTTTGTTTATTAAGATTACGGTTGGATAATCAATAAAAGTACTTGGGCCATAAGACCTATATGACTTTCTTTCTTTTTCTTTGCCAGAATCCTGCCAAACTACAACGTCCCCCTCTTCTAAAAACCAACCTGCTATTTCTTGAGCCTTATCCAAATAGCCCCCTGGATTGTTGCGAAGGTCTAAAATGATTTTCTCAACTTTTGAATTTAATATCTCAAGGGTTGCTTTTTTAAATTCAGTGGTTATTATTTGGTTAAATTGATAAATCCTTACCCAGGCGATATTTTCATCTTTCAGCTCCCATTTTAATGTTGGGATTTTTATTAGCTCTCTTTTCAACGTAATCTCCTTAGGCTCTGGCCATTTCTCCCGATAAACTGTAAGTGTTACCTCTGTACCCCTGGGTCCCCTGATTAAACGGGCTGCTTCCTCAACCGGAAGGTCTTGGGTGTAAGTGTCATTAATCATCAAAATCTTGTCTCCGGGCCTAATTCCAGCTTCCATGGCAGGCGTATTCTCAAGGGGGCTAATTACCACCAGCTGCCCATCTCTAACGCTAATCTCCATTCCCACCCCCTCATATTTCCCTGAAAGCTCCTCTTGCAGCTCTTCTGTCTCTTGAGGCTTGAAAAAAACAGTGTAGGGGTCTTCTAAGCTGGCGACCATTCCTCTGATAGCTCCATAAACCATGTTTTGATAATTAATTTCATCTTTCTCTAAGTACTTCCGTTCCAGCTTTTTCCAAGCCTCCCAAAACAATGAAAAGTCCACTTCCTCTGGCTTTCCGTCTTCCTCCCCTACTATCTGGGGAGGCGGAACCTTAAGACCGCTTTCTTCTCCAACGCGAAAACCAACCCTAAAACTAAAAAAGGCAACAAGCGCAAAGCAAATTATCAAAATAACTATTTTTGGTACTTTATCCATTGACGCTTTATTTATTTTTTACTTTATTAAGTCCCTATTTTATGAATTATACAAAAATTAATTTATCTCCGCAACTATTATTTAAAGAGGAAGGAGTTTAACTCCTTCCTCAGAGATTTTTATATAGGTATAAAGGCTATTTCATTTAAATCTGGCAAGCATTATCACCTCATCGCCGCGGAATAGATTTGTAATTTTTGCTTCAGGCGTAGCGCCAAGCGTTTTTTTATACAACCGCTGAGCTCTGTTTTCTGTGCCAGTGGTAACTTCAACAACCTTCAGGTTTGCTTTCCTTTTAGCCAGGGAGCGACAGATTGTCTTAAACGATTCTTCAATTAACTTTGTTCCTATTCCCCTGCCCCGAAAATCAGGAGAAACAGCTATTTGTTCAAGCTCTAAAACAGCTGAATTTCTAAAACCTCCTTTCTCCATCCACAAGATATAACCGACAATTTTTTCCTCGCTTTTAGCAACAAAATACTTCATTCTCGGAAAACCCCGAAAGTTGCAGTTTACCCACTGCCAGGCTTTTCTTGGCTCTTTCAAGCCGCTAAAGCTTTGAGAGGCAATCTGAGCCACTTTTCCAATTTCTTCCTTCCGCAAAGGCTGAATTTTAATATCGGTGATTTCCATAATTTACTCTACGGTTACGGATTTGGCAAGATTTCTGGGTTTGTCAACATCTATGCCTTTAAAGTCAGCTATGTAATAAGCTAACAACTGTAAGGGTATGACATTGATTATTGGGGAAAGAATGTCAGCCGTTTTTGGCACTTCAATTATGCTTTCAGCCAATTTATTAATTTTTTCGTCCTGCTCATTAATTATTGCTAAAATCCTGCCTTTTCTGGCTTTAACCTCTTCCATATTACTTAATATTTTCTCATAAGTACAGTCTCTGCTGGCTATAAAAACCACGGGCATATTCTCATCAATCAAAGCTATGGGACCGTGCTTCATTTCAGCTGCAGGATATCCTTCAGCATGGATATAGGAGATTTCTTTTAATTTCAAAGCACCCTCCAAAGCTACTGGAAAATTCAATCCCCTGCCTAGATAAAGAAAGTTTGAGCTTTGTTGAAAGTCTCTGGCTATTTTTTTTATCTCATCAGCCCTTCCCAAGATAGATTTCACTTTTAAGGGTATGGTTTTTAGTTCTTTAAGAATTCCTTTTTGAGAGTGCATTCCTCGTTGCCTCCCTGCTCTATGGCGTAGAAACTCCAAATATAAAGCCAATAATATCAAAGCTGCAATTTGGCACGTAAATGCCTTGGTTGAAGCAACGCCGATTTCAGGGCCTGCGTGCAAAAAAATGCCAGAGTCAACCTCTCTTGATATGGCGGAACCCACTACATTAACTACACCTAAAGTCTTAGCTCCTTTTGCTCCAGCTGCCCTCAAAGCTCCCAAAGTATCTGCTGTTTCCCCGGACTGGGAAATAACAACAACCAAATCTTGCTCGTCAATCAAAGGGTTTCTATATCTAAATTCTGAAGCATAATCAACCTCTGTTGGAATTTGAGTGATTTTTTCTATAATGTATTTCCCAATAAGCCCTGAATAATAGCTGGTGCCGCAAGCCAGCAATACAATTCGCTTTATTGCTTTTTGATCAATATCTACTGATAGTTTTATACCTTTTTCGCCTACCCTGCCCCGCAAGGTATTTTCAATGGCTTGGGGCTGCTCAAATATCTCTTTTAACATAAAATGCTTAAAACCTTTCTTTTCTATCTCTTCAACACTCCATTTAATTTCTTGGATTTCTTTTTCAATCTTTTTACCGTGCAAATTCTTAACCAAAAAATTGTTTTTAGTAATTTTTGCTATCTCGTTTTCCTCCAGATAAACAACCTTCCTGGTGCAAGGCAGAATAGCTGAAGCATCAGAAGCAAGTAGCATCTCACCCTCCCCTACTCCTATAATCAAAGGAGAACCTCTTCTGGCAGCTATAATCACTGGCTCTGCTTTTTGCAAAACAGCCAAGCCAAAGCTACCCTCCAATAAGTTCAAAGCCTTTGAAACCGCTTTCTCTAAATCACCAGCATAGAATTTCTCAATTAAGTGGGCTATTACTTCAGAATCAGTATCAGAGGTAAACCTGTGCCGTTCTTTTTTCAACAATCTCTTTAATGACTGATAGTTCTCAACAATGCCGTTATGAACAATAGCTATCTCTTTTTTGCAGTCTAAATGAGGGTGGGCATTTCTTTGAGAAGGCTCCCCATGGGTTGCCCATCTAGTATGGGCTATACCAATACCTGCTTGAAGGCTTTTTAAAACCGATGTTTTTTCAAATTCGGAAACCCTGCTAGCTTTAAAATTCGCCAGCCTCCCCTTTTCTATAACACAAACTCCAACGCTGTCATAACCGCGGTATTCAAGCCGCTTTAAACCCTCAATCAAAAAAGGAACTGCCTTTTTATCGCCTATATATCCAATTATACCGCACATAGTTTAGCAATAATGTTATTGATAGCCCGAACAGAAGAATGGCTCTCTTCAAGCTCTTGAGGTTCCAAAGCCCTGAAATAATAACAGCCCAAGTTAATAAGTCCCTGGCTTTCAGCAAAATAGTTTAAATAGTCCCCCACCCTTTTGGAGTGCTTTTTACTGCCCCCACCAACCACAACATTAATAATCATTTTACCCTCTAAAACCTTTTTTTGATAAAAAGGGCTGGTTCGGTCAAGAAAATCCTTTAAAAGACCGGTGATGTTATCAAAATAATTGGGGGAGCCAATAATTAAGGTCTTCGCCGTCCTCATTTTATCCAGAATCTTAGCTACATCATCATTCATAAAGCATTTCCCGAACCGATGGCAACTTAAACAACCCGAACAATGCCTTATTTCTTTGTTCCGTAAAAAAATAATCTCTTTGTCTCCTCCGAGAGATTGGAAAATTTTTTTTAAGATAAAGTCAGTATTGCCTTTTCTCGGGCTGCCCGAAATCAACAATATATTAGCCATAATTTCTATCAAAAAAAACTATCCTATATCACTAAGATAGCCCTTGAAAGCAACAGCAACAATGGACAAAAAAAAGACAAAAACTATTTTTTAACCAGCCAAATCTTAACGTTGCTTGGATTAAATTTCAAAAAGAAATCAACCACCCCTCCCCTCACTTTCAAGTCAAACTTCTTTTTTGTTCTTTTCTGAACAATCTTTATCAAGGAAGAAGTAATTTTACCTTGAAGCTCATAGCGGTCCGAAGAATAAGAAGAGCTTGGAAGCTCTCTGTTCGAAACCTCTTTGCCAACATTCTGAAACAATATCTTTAAGATGTTTATGGCTGTTTTTTTAGAATGCAATTCCCGAGAAGTAAGCATTTTTCCTCTAACATAAATCTTGTTTTCTTTTTCATCTAAAAGAAGGTCAATTTTATTTTTTTGTTTATTAAATTCTTCAGGGCTCAAAACAAGATTAACCTGTTTTTTATTGCTAACATCTAAAATTCTAACCGTGTTTTTAGAAACAAAATCAGAAAAAATTTTCTTATCTAAATACTGCTCTATCTTAACCCCCTCCTCTTCAATACCATCCAGCCAGGAAGCATAACCTAACTGCAGCTTAACTCCAAGCTCTTTCTCTAAATAAGGCAATGCCTTGTTGATAACTTCCCTTACTCTACTGTGGGGAAAAACAAAAAGAATAACATCTTTTTTTGTTGTTGAAACAGATTTTAACCCAGCCCCAAGTTCATCTATTTTCCTGGCTTGATGATGGACAATAGAACTGATAGAATCAACTGTTTTTGGCAAAAGCCCCAGAATCAGAAACAGAGCCTGGTGTTTATCAATAGCTCTTAAAAATATTCTTAAGGTATCTTCTCTGGCTCCTTTTTTGAAAACATCGCCCATTTTCATTAAAACCTGGCAGCTTAAAAAACCCATTACCTCTAAATTGCTTTGCCAGATGCCATCTTCCTGAGTCTCCTCTTTTTTGAATTTTCCCCCATTAAACTTCTCGTCAAAAAAGCGGCTTGCTCCTATCATATCGTCCCGAAGCTGGTAAGTAGGATAGGGCGCAGTACCTCTTGGCTCCCCAATATATATTAAGCCAAAATCAACAGGAAACGAGGTATTTTGAGACAGCTTAAAAAGCTCGTCCATTCTTCCAGCAACAAACCCAACTTTTTCAATTAAGGCATAATTATCACCAATATTAAGGGGCAATTTTAAACTCTTTTTAGGTTTTAAAATATAAAAAACAGGCAGTTTTGAGCTTAACAGGCTTGTTAAAACAGTAGCCCCGCTTGTTTCGCTTCCCCTGTAAGCTGCCATCATTTTCCAAGCCAAACGAAAAACAGAATTAAATTGCAAGTCTTTATTTTTAACCAATTCAATTGTTTTTGCGTTTTTCCATTTCTCAATGTTCTCAGGGCTTACCCCCTCAGTAAGCAAGCTCAAAGCTAAAGCCAGGGCAGAACATAAAGCGCCTGAAGAGCCGCTTCCCCCAAAAGGAATTTCAGAAAGCAAGTGAATTTTTATTTTTTGCTCTATCTTGTTATTTTTCAAAAATTCGTTCACAAACTCCAGTAATCGCATTTGAGCAAGATGGTCATATTGGTCTTTTTTAAATTTTTTTTCACTAAGCGAATAAGACTTTGCTGTATCATCAATAATAACCCCTTCATCTCCGGAATCCCCTGCTAAAAACTCAATTCCAACATACAAACGAAAAGGCATTTTCTGCAAAACCATCACCCCTCCAAAATAACCAACATATTCCCCAGCCCAAGTAAAAAAATGGGGAGAGGAAACCACTAGCTGGCATTTTGAAAAAAACTCCCCATAAACTCTCGGGAACCTTGCCTTTAAAACCTTGCTGTTTAAAGAATCCCTTAACTTCATACTCTTATCTTATCCCACAAACCAAAAAAATCAAGAAAAAAACCCTTGACAGGATTGTTTGAATGAAGTAAGATAAGTATGTAATATCTTACTTAATATTTTGTATCGGAATTTCAATAACAATTGAAATTCCGATACATCAGAAGGGGGTCGGGGAAGAAGAATTCTTCCCCGTGTAGGAAAACAGTCGCTCAGACAGGGTTCCCAATTGAATTTATAAAATAAATTCAATTGGGAGAGCGACGTTAGAAACCGAGGGTTTCTAAAAACATAGCTCGCGAGCAATAGCGAGTGACTATGTTTGTCTATGCAAAAAACAAAAAAAGGTATTTGTAAAAAAAGGAGAAAATTTTTTGGTCAGATTACCGTAACCGATAAAGGCCAGGTTGCCATTCCTATTGAGCTTCGCAAAGAGCTTGATATAAAAAAAGGAGATAAATTGGTTGTGATAAAAAGAGACGACCAAAAAGGTTTAAACTTGCTAAAGGTCGCAGCAATTGATGATTTTATCAATAAATTATCAAAAGATTAATAAAAACCTTAAACATATGGCGGATGAAGTAAACTATATACCCAACTGGGAAGACGAAGCCACCCAGTGCAAAAACTGCAAAAACTTCCAATCAAAACAAGGAAAAAACGCCTGCGTGCCACCAGATAAAACATTTGAACAGGCGCTTGAAGCCTACGGCGAAGTCTCCCCCAACGGCCACTGCAACTTCTTCCAAAAAAAGTAAGCCTCTGTTTCAATCAATATTCCTTTTACCTAATTTTTTTATTTTTTCAAGAAGATTACGTTAGGCTATCCAGTTGCTCTTCATATTTCTTGACTATTCTTTCTTTTAATTCTGGCTCATTTTCTAATCTGTTGGCAAAATTATATTTCTCCAAGAATTCTCTTTCCTCATCTGAAACCCTGTCAGGAACATAGATTTCTTTATAGAAAATTTCAAACATCTTTGCTAAATCTCCTTTCAGTTCCTCGGGCGGCCTGTCTTCCAAATCATTATAGTCTATATAGAAGACATCTTTTTCCATTTCCTTACGTTTACTGCGAGAAAATACCTTAGCTATACTTACTGCATGCTCAATGCCAAAAGCAACAATAAACCTTCTTTTCTTCCTCTCAGGCCAATCATCTTCAAGGGCACTGTATAGTTCTGCAGCAGTACCAGTTGAACCTTTCATAGCAATAACTATATCCACCTCCTTAGAGAGCGCTTTAAGCCTAGATTCCTTATCTGGTTGCCGACGTTTCAAAGCCCATTCAGTTGGTACTGCCTCTGGAAGTATACCCTCCTCAAAAATAAGAGCCCAGACCTTTGGCAACACTCCTGTTTTAGACTCTTTTGCTTCTCGTTTTTTTTTGCGTCTCTCAAAAAAATGTTTTGAAGACTCATCCATAACCCCAGTGTATCCCCCAGTATACAAAGAAATGCCAGCCTCTGCTAATGCTTCCGCTGTAAGACCAATTGTCTTTTTCTCTACCTCGGAAAATTCAGAAATGTCCCTACTACCAATCATTGAGCTTTTAATTTCTCGTTTTAAAAAATCTGGATGTCGTTTCATTAATTCAACCAAGTTCTCTCTCAATTCACGTCTCTTTTCATGATTTTCAGCTCCTTTTATCTGTCTCTTTAAAGCATCTATCTGTTTCTCGAGAGCCGCCTCTTTCTCTACTTCACGTTCTGGACTAAAAGATGCTTCTATATTTCTTCTAATCATATATTTATTAAGTATTTTAGATATTATAACAGCAAAATTAATAAACCGATAAGGCTCCTGGGTATCCGGCCCGGCATAAAAAAGATAATTATGGTTTAATTATGTATTTTCTGTTCGGAGCCTTTTTCAATGCCTCAAGATATTGTTTGAACCAACATAATAATCCAATGGGTTTTCAAGATTACCCTTAATGTGTCGATATAAATCACCAGGGAAATATCCCCATTTATTTAGCAACCTCCTCACTTCTCCTACATCAATAGCTGAATGAATTTGAATTTTTTCTTTTTCAAGACAAGTTCTTTTTTTCACAGTTGGGAAATCTTGAAGGACAAAAATATCATTGATTTTCAAGCCTTCCTGTCTGATAAACTTTATCATTTTGCACGCCGTATTGCCTGTATGAAGAAAGTTATCTACCAATACGGCTTTTGTTCCCTTTTTGAAGTGTCCCTCTAGGGCTTTTTGGATGCCATAAAGTTTTTTATCTTTGCGACAAAAACCGTGTGTTTTGGTAATATCAGCTAACAAAGCAGCATAAGCTATCCCAGCAGTCGCTGCTCCAATAATGGCTTTAATTTCTTTCTTTTTAACAACCTCTACAAAAGATTCAGTCGCGGCTCTCAAACACTCTGGGTCAGAAAAAGGATAATAATTCCAAGTTATAACCGCCAGTCTTCTCTTTTTTCCCTGCCTATCTTTAAAGAATACATCTGACTTAAAGTCAGGTCCAACTAAGAACGTTTGATTTTCAAAGACTTTTTTAGCAAAGAGCCTTGTAATATCTCTGCTCTTTTTCATAACAAGAATTGATCTTTTCTTTATATACCCCTTTACTGAACTATAACATAAAAATAAAACAAAATCCCCTGGTTTTAGGGAAGAAGTCAAAAATGGCCTTAAATTTAAGATTCAAATTCTTCTCGATTCTTGCCTGTTTGTTTGATTATGTAATTGATTACAAATGCTGAAACCTCACGATGGTGAGGCATCCAAGTAGTTAATACTCTATCGCCTTGAACTTTTTTCTTAAAAGTAATGTGCTTCCCGGAACGAACTTTTCTGAAACCGTTCTTTTCAAGAATCCTTACAATACTTCTTTGGCTTAGTGGTTTAAGTTTTGCCATAAAGAAGCTCTTTTGAAACTGGCACTGTAATATAACTTAAAGAGGTAAAGGCAACCTCTTTAAGTCTTTTCTTTGGAGTATCGGGATCTCTAAGATATTCTTGAATTAAATCCTTCATATTTTCCTTCACCTCTTTTTCTGTTCTACCTTGAGTGGCAATACTCAAAACCGGGCATTCAGCAACAAACCATTTACCCTCTACAGTAATAAAAACTGGAAATGGAAATTGAATAGATTTTTTCATACATTTTTATTATAACCCATTGAAAACTAATGTCAAATTTCGTCCTAAAAACTAGCCAAAGTCATGAGGTCTCTGCTTATAATCAAGATTTATCTTATTGACCTCTTCAATTGGTAAATTAGCAATAAAAAGAGGGTGAATGCCTTTAGAGTCAGTTACTTCCTTACCAAACCAGACAGGAGTTTCAAACTTTTTGTAAGCTTCAATATCCGGGAATTCCACCTCCACCACGCTCAAGCCTTTTAAATTGCCCTCATAAATGTCAATCTCAGCAGTTAAATCACCAGGTAAAGGGTAAAAATAACGCACCTTGCTAACTTTTCTATTGCTCTTGCTTAATAAACGTGAAAACTCCTCTTGAGATATTTGTCTCGTTTCCTCTCTGCAATAGCCTGTTTCTTGGGAATTTTTAGCGAAATACTTGGTTGTGTAAGTATAAACACCTTCTTTCTCCCTGATACGAATATCCTTAATATGGGGATCCTCATTCTCAAGGTAAGCCTGGACAATCTTTACAGAACGATGCTTGTCTAAATCATCAGGCAAATACTTAACTAACCAAGCTAATTCTATTTCGGTCTCTTCTTTAGTAAAGTCTTTTTTCATAAATATAATTTTTATTTAATTATTCCGTAAGAGCCCGTTACAGAATCCAAGAATAAGAAGTTCTTTAAGGGAAAATAAGAAAGCAAACTAAAAGAGATGACTCCTATAATTATAAGAATAATTGACAAGGTTCTGTATTTTGAAAATTCTCTTTGCGACACCAATATGATATAGCTTAGAACATAGCCAACAAAAATTGAGAAAATGAAAATGAATATATCCAAGAACAGGTTATGCTCTATAAAGAAAGTGTAGCTGTAAAACAAAAGGGTGATAATAATCGGTACAGCATATAGATTTATCATTTTTGCAAAACAAAAATTGTTATTCTTTTTTCCGTAAGCAAAATATTCAATAATGGCAAATAGAAATATTGGCCAAAAGCCGATCTTTAAATGCTCCCAGGTACTTTCATTGACTGCCCCTATTACAACCACTGGCTTGAAAAAACCACTCAGCTCGTAAACAAAATGAAGAAACGACCCTAAAAATACAGCAAAAATTACCCCAAAAATATTAAAAGCAATTATTTTTCCTTTTATTGATTTCATTTTCTAATCTTATCAAAAAACCGCCTGCTTATTAATAAAATGATTTGCAAAAGCGCCAACAATGTAACCAACTGAAGCTGCAATTCCTGCTATAAAGAGCATCTCAAGTCCTGCTTTCCACCATTTACGTTTTGTAAACTTGGCAGTTATACACCCAAGCAGGAATAAACCAGCAAACGTAACCACTATGGATAATATTATAGCTGACGAAATTGGTAAAAAGAAGTAAGACAAAATAGGTATGCTCCCGCCAATGACATAAGAAAAAAACATATAAATTCCACCCTGCAAGGGTTTTTCTAATTCTTCAGGATGAATGTGAAGCTCTCTTAAGGCCATTTCTTTGAGAAATAAGGCTTTATTTTTTGAAGCTGCCAGTGCCATTTTTTGAGCAAGGCTCAACGGCCAGCCGTCTTTTTTATACATTTTAACTAATTCCTTTCTTTCTTCTTTTGGCCATTCTTTGATATCTATTTTTTCTTCTTTAAGC
>CAYGBM010000042.1:0-4360 GCA_964348225.1 uncultured Candidatus Saccharibacteria bacterium
GGAGCAATCGCTGATAGGGATGGAGTGGTTAAGGGCTTGAACGCAAACTTTGGCACTGGAGCTCCTAACGTTAACTGTGTCATCTCCGCGCTGGCCTTCTTGAGAATAGGCTGAGACGCTGACAGGTAAATACCATCACACTCGCCGAACGGATGAACGCTACTTTCGAGGATTCCATGTGGTCGAGATCTTCAACTCCGGCTGAAACACTTTGGCTATTGACGGCCACGGAGTGAGCAAGATGGGACACCTATCGTCCGCGTTGGCTCCCACGGTCGGCTTGATCACGATTTGTTCGGTTTGGAGATCTAGGAAGAGCGACTCCAAACTCGTACGGTTGAGATTGGCCCCCCATCGGGTTGGTACGATCAGCTTTGATGGGGTAGCCTATTAATCCACTTTTTCTTCATCCTCATCTATTATAGCTTCTAAAGAAAGAGTTTCTATTTCAGGTAAAGCTTTCTGGCTTCCTACGAGCCCTTCAATAGAACCATACATACCTGTAATATTATGAAGAATGGTCGAAATCTGCTTTTCTCTTTTATTCCATATCCTTGTCATCGACCGCTTTTCAGATTCCAAATCTTCCTGCATCTGTTTATAGGAATTTACGACAGCCTTTATATGCAAAGCGAATTCCTTGCTTGTTACATAATTATAAACAACATCTTTAATGCTATCCCTCCCAATAGTGATAACCTTCTGTCTTGTTGCTTCTATTAATCCCTGCCTAAGTGCTGTAACAAGGCCGACACTGGACTTATAGTCGGTAAGCCAGACATCTTCATATCTCCCAAAACAATCAATACTGTCCGGCAATGCTACTGACATTATCAGTGCTATATCCGCATGAGCCTGCTGTTGGTCTTTCTTTAATTTATCTATCCATGTCTTTTGAAAATCTTTTGTATTCTTAGATTCCCATAGTATCTTTCCGCATTCTTTGCCACTGGTATTGTGCACGATTTGCAAAACATCGGCTCCCCTCGTACCCTTTTTTACTTCTACAAATTTATCATAGGGAAAAGTTCTTTCAAGATACTCCTGTAATTCTTCTTCCAGAGCTTCACCCTGTGCTTCCTGAGAGCCAATCTCAGCTTTGCGTTTAAGCTCATCAATTTTTTTTCTCATAGCTTCAAGCTGATCATCTTTTTCCCTCATCTTGAGCATTTGTTCTTCTGAGGCTTTTTTAACAGCTTCTTCAGCTATTTTTTTTCGCTGCTCTGCAATCTTCTTTTCCACTTCTAACTCTATACTCTCGGCCTTTTCTTCAAGCTCTCTTTGCTTTTTAAGATATTCAAGCTCTCTCTTCTTGGCCTCAGAAACCTTTTTGCGTTGTTCTTCCAGTTCATCTTTTAAGGATTGCTTTTCTTCGGCCTGTTCGGCAAGTATCTTCTTTCTTTCGGCTTCGGCAATTGCTTTTTGCTTCGCTTTCACTTGCTCGGCAACCTGCTCATCTATTGCTTGCTGTTTTTCATCAAGCTCTTTAGCTTGCTGTTCTATTTTCTTAAGTTTTGCCTTGACCTCTTTTTCTTTAGCTACAGCCTCGGCTTCGTACTTTAATTTGACACTCTGTTCAATTTGACCGGTTAGAGCCTCTGTCAAAGGAATTTCAGCTCCACATTCTGGGCATTTGATTGTTTGTCCCGTCATTAGACTTCCCTTTTATAAATATGCGTTCACAATTTCTTATTGTTCAATAGGTCCCTCCCAATGGGATTGATAGATACTCTGCCTATATTGGAAAGCTTCTCTTCCGCCTTCCATTATTTCTGTTATAGAACGAACAACCTCCGCTCTTTCTAAATCCCCCAAGGTTTGTAGTTGACATTTATCTTGTTCAACAGCCCTTAAAATAATTGCCTGTTCCACATCGCCTAAGACCGGCAAGTTAGGATTATGTGTAGCAATAATTACTTGCCTACGAAGTTTCATTGCAGCTAGGATGTTAACCACTACTTCTCTTATTAACCTGTTATCCAGATTATCTTCAGGTTGATCTATTATTAACGGTGAATTCCCATTTAGGAGAATAATTGGTAAAACAGCAGAACATCTCTGGCCTGGTGACAGTTCGGTTATTGGTCTAGCGTTTTCCATTTCACTCGGCCTATCTTTAAGACGTATCTCAGGTACATCATCAAAAATAATTTCATCCAGTTCTAAAAACGCATCAATTTTCTCCCCCTCCTCTGTATATACCCAAATTCCATTTCTTATTTCAATAGGTAGATCTTTTTTATCGATTCCGAAATTTTCAATATCACTTTGATAATTAGACTTGTTACGGATTCGGGAGTATTTCACATATTGGTTTGCTTCCTCAACAGTTATGCGTCCATCTGCCACTTTTAATATTCTGTTTGAAATTTCTGATGCACTAATCTCACCTATTAAAATTCTTCGTAATTTTTCTGGTGTCGTTTGTGCCTCAAGTAGCCTTTCGATCCTTTTATCTTTAGCCTGAGTCCTAGGTGGAAAGAAATTAAGATCTAGCCAATTAAAGAATTCCTTTTTATCTGCCATTGGTTGTGCATCCGCTTCTATCACTAAAATGGAAGAATCTAAATTTTTGTTTAATTCGTTAGTTATGCTTTGAGCGGTCCTACTCCTTAATATTGTGCGCATCCTTGCAAGTCTTTTAAGTTGATTGAATTTCCTTTCCCTTTGACTTAATGATTTTTCGAGTTCAGCCATTTTTTCTTTATAATTATCCAGGGCCCGTTCAGCATCTTCATAAGCTCTTTTCTTAGATTCCCGTTGGTGAGAACCTACCGGCAAACCTGCTTTTACCAGCACATCACGTTCTTGTGTTTCAATAATTGAAATATCTTTTCGAGCGTGCTTAATTACTTCAGATGTCTTTGTAAAGGTAGTAGCAAATGAATTGACATTATTCAGTAATTCATCTTTCAAAGATATTTGATTCTCTTCTTGCTTATTAAATAATGCATCTCGCAAAGATTCGGTATTAGGTATTACTTCCGATTTTTCATCCTTTGTTTTCTCATCAACCTCATCTAAGTACTGAGTAATATCATTGTGGATAGAGTCAATATCAATTTGTTCTGATAATTCTTCCCAAGATTCATCAGCATTTGTGGCAATTTGTTTTGCTTTTGTAGCTTTATCTAGTTTTTCATACTTTTCTTTAATCTCTTGAGTATTTACATCATCATACTGCTTTTTCCTGATTAAATAGGTACGTAAAGGCGATTGTTCCTTTGTTAATTCAGCAAGTTCTCCCAAAATGCCCTTAAGACTTTCCTTTTGGACCTTTAACTTATCTAATACTTCATTAATTTTAATCCCTAGCCTTGTTATTTTATCACCACATATATCATCAAAGAGCCTTCGCATTTGCACTTCATCAACTGCAAGATTCTCAAGTTCACTCATCCGATACAACTGAACACTACAACTTTTTATGATTCCCCTTTCAATTATCTGCTCTCCATTTACGTTTCTGAAATCAACATTTTCATATTCTTCATCTGAATCAAAGTATCGATTTAAGAATACTGATCTTTTATCAAGATATGAAAAATTATTACTTGTTGAAGTCCAGCATACTTTGATATTACAACCTGCAAGTGTCTGATATGCTCTTCTGTACCAATCTTCTTTCTTGTCTAATATTTCCCTTTTTACCGCCTCTTTATTGAAATCGTCAGGTACGAATAAAAAAGCTAGAGCTTCAATCATTGCGCTCTTACCTGAGCCCCTTCCCCCAATAAGACAATTTAAATTTGTTGAGAATGACAACACGAACTTCTTGTTTTCACTAAATGGCCAGAATCTCTTTGCCTCTTTAGTTTCCGGTGATACTTCGATTCCCTTAATATAACGTAAGCGTTCGGCCAAGTGCATCTTTTTTTTATAGAAAGGTTTGACCATAATGAGTTTTTTTCAGGAGACGCATTATGGAAAATCAATTCCAAAAATCACCATCACTTGCAGAACGCCGGACTTATTGGCGCGAGCAGCTTCTGCAATGGTCTCAAAGCGGCCTGACTCAAAAGCAATTCTGTCAACAGCATGGCCTGTCCCGGCATGCATTTACCTGGTGGAAAGCAAAATACCGAGACGAGTTGAATCTGCCGTACAGAGCGGTTAAGAAGAGTTCAGGCAAGAACAGTAAAAACCGTTTTGTGGAGGTCAAGGTGTCCAGCCACATGCCGGAATTGTTGTACGAAGTGGTTTTGGCCAATAGACGATCCATCCGGGTGACAAAACGATTCGATCCTGACGTTCTCAAAAAGCTCATTGCAGCGGTAGAGTCAGTATGTTGAGCTTACCCCCTGCAGTTCGTATCTTTGTTTCGACCCAGAGAACGGACATGCGTTATGGCTTTGATCGA
>CAYGBM010000043.1:0-28170 GCA_964348225.1 uncultured Candidatus Saccharibacteria bacterium
AACAGCCCCCATATTATTAAAAGAATTTAGGGAATTTTCTAAGAATCTTCCGCTATATCTTACAAAGATATCTCCTCTTTTTGAGAAGTTTGGCATAGAGGCTTTCAAGAATACCGAAGTGCTTTTAAAAACCGTCCAAGGCAATTTAGAAAAAGCAGGGGGCAATATTTTTAATGCCTTGTTCAGCATATTTGGGGGAGCAGCTTCTACCGTGTTGGTTTTGGCTTTGGCTTTTTTCATTTCCCTGGAAAAACAGTTGGTTGAAAGACTATTAACCGCCTTTTCCCCTCAGAAGTACAAAGAATACTTGTTTAGTCTTTGGGGAAGAGCTAAAAGAAAGGTGAGCGGTTGGTTTATCTCAAGAATCATCGGCGTTATTTTCGTTGGCTCTGCCACCTATCTTGTTTTGAGAATCTTGGATGTTAAATACGCTTTTATCTTAAGCTTAATGGCTGGGTTTTTAGATTTTGTTCCTATTATTGGACCGATTATAGCTGGGGCTTTTATTACCTTATTTGTTGCTTTAGTATCTCCTCTTCAGGCATTCTTTGCCTTAGTTGCTTTTGTTATTATTCAATTACTTGAAAACAACCTGCTTTTCCCAGTTCTTTTTAAGAAATTTGTCGGCTTGCCACCAGCCTTGGTTTTGGTTGCTTTGGCTGTTGGAGGAAAGCTTTGGGGAATAGTGGGGGCTATTTTGGCTATACCATTAGCTGGGGTTTTATTTGAACTACTTAAAGACTATCTGGCAAAAATAAAAAAGCGAACCGCCGAAGCTTAATCACTACCAACTACTAACTACCAACTACCAACTAAACAATGAATACTCTTTACATTGTAGCCACTCCCATTGGCAATCTTGAAGATATAACCTTACGCGCTCTCAAAATTCTGAAGAGCGTTGATTTAATTTTGACAGAAGACACAAGAACAACTCAAAAGCTTTTAAACCGTTTTGAGATTAAAACAAAAACCCTTTCCTATCATCAGCATTCAAGGCTAAAAAAGATAGACTATATTATAAAGCTCTTAAAACAGGGCAAGGATATAGCTTTAGTTTCAGACGCTGGCACCCCCGGGGTTTCTGACCCAGGATATAAGTTGATGAGTAGATTAGTTAATGAGTTTATGGGTAATGAGGGTTCATCAACTCATAAACTCATAAACTCATTAACTATCACGCCTGTACCAGGACCATCAGCTTTAACAGCAGCTGCTAGCATTTCTGGTTTTCCAATGGACAAGTTTTTATTCTTAGGCTTTCCACCTGCCAAACGAAAAAGAAAAAAGTTTTTTGAACAAGTCCTAGATTCAAGATACCCTGTTGTTTTATACGAATCGCCCCACCGCCTCTTAAAAACCCTCCAAGAATTGAAAGACTGGAAGGAGCGAAGCTCCTCCCAGTTAAAATTAGTGGTTTGCCGCGAGCTCACAAAGAAGTTTGAAACAATCTACCGAGGAACAATTGACCAAGTTATCAAAAAAGTAGAACAAGATAAAGTCAAAAGCCAAGTCAAAGGCGAGTTTGTTATTGTTTTGACTAGGATTTAATAAGACAATAAGTAATCTCGAAGTTTCTTGTAGTGCCAAGAAGCTTTTTTTCTGGAAATTCTCAATTTATGTGATAGAATAAGCAAATATGACAGAGCAAAAGGGAAAATTTTATATCACAACAAGCATTGCCTATACCAACGCACCCCCGCACATTGGTTTTGCCTTGGAGGTTCTGCAGGCAGATGTTTTAGCAAGGTATCACCGTCTTTTGGAAGAGGATGTTTTGTTTTTGACGGGCACGGACGAACACGGCTCAAAGGTTTTCAGAACAGCTCAAAAAACTGGCAAAAAGCCAAAGGAATTTTGCGATGAAATGGCAAAGCATTTTCAAGCATTGAAACAATGCTTGAATCTTTCCAATGATTATTTTATTAGAACTAGTGATCAAAAACAGCATTGGCCAACAGTGCATAAAGTTTGGAAACAATTAAAAGATAATAGTGATATCTATAAAAAGAAGTACAAGGGGTTTTATTGCGTTGGCTGTGAAGCATTTTTAACTGAGAAAGATCTGGTTGATGGTAAGTGTCCTAACCATAAAAAAGAACCTGAAATTATTGAAGAAGAAAACTATTTTTTCAGGTTGTCAAAGTATCAAGAACAACTTGAAGATATATTAAAGAGCAACAAAATTAATATAGTGCCTGAATCCCGCAAGAATGAAATGTTGAGCTTTATTGAAGAGGGATTGGAAGATGTTAGCTGCTCTCGCAGTAAAGAAAAACTGGAATGGGGTGTGCCTGTGCCTGATGACAAGGAACAGATTGTATACGTGTGGCTGGAGGCTTTGCTTAACTATCTTTCAGCCTTGGATTATGCAGAAAATAGCGATAAATTCAAAAAGTATTGGCCAGCAGATGTGCATTGCATTGGTAAAGATATTACGAGATTTCACATATTGCTCTTTCCAGCAATGATCATTTCATTGGGCTTGTCCCTGCCCAAATCTATTCTAGTACATGGCTTTATTACAGTAGGGGGTGAGAAAATGTCAAAAAGTCTGGGCAACGTGATAGACCCGTTTGAATTGGTTGAAAAATATGGCACTGACCCTGTTCGTTATTTTCTCTTGCGGGAGATTTCACCAACCGAGGATGGCGATTTTACTTACCAGAAGTTTGAAGATAGATACAATGCTGATTTGGCAAGCGGGTTAGGCAACCTATTAGCTCGCGTTATTACACTCGCTAATAAATTAAAAATTAAAAATGAAGAATTAAAAATTATAATTAAAAATGAAAAATTGAAAGAATCTATTAACCAGACAAAGGATAATTATGAAAAAGCCTTAAGTGCTTTCAAATTCAATGATGCCTTGGTGGCTGTTTGGCAGTTGATTAGTTTTTGCGATAGATATATTGAGCAAGAAAAGCCGTGGGAGGGGGGAGAAAAAGCCAAAGAAGTAATTAGCGATTTGTTGGTTGCTTTAGGCGAGATTGCTGATTTACTTAAGCCCTTTTTGCCTGAAACATCAGAAAAAATTTCAGAACAGCTTAAAACAGACAAGTCAGAGCCACTTTTCCCTCGCCTTCAATAATTATGTTAATAGACACTCACGCTCATCTAAATTTTAAAGATTTTGACAAAGATAGAGATGAGGTTATAAAAAGAAGCTTAGAGCAAGATACCTGGATGATAAATGCCAGCTCAACCTTTTCAACATCAAAGTTGGCAGTTAGCATAGCTGAAAAATATCAGCAGGGGATATACGCTGCTGTTGGTTTGCACCCGATCCATGTTAAGGATGAAGCCTTTGACGCTGAACAATACCGCCAACTGGCTCAATCAAAGAAAGTAGTGGCTATTGGCGAAACTGGTTTGGACTTTATGTATGCTAACCAGCAAGCGCAGAAAGAATTATTTTTGCAACATCTGAAATTAGCTAAAGAACTTAACCTTCCTGTGATTTTTCACTGCCGCAAAGCGCATGACGATATGCTTAAAGTCCTTCAGTCGTCAGAGGTAAAAGAGCTTTTTCTCAAAGGGGTTGTTCACTGTTTTACTGGTCGGTGGAGTCAGGCAAAGCAGTATTTAGAGATGGGGCTTTATTTAGGGTTTAACGGTATCATCTACAAAATGGATTTGGACGAGGCTATCAAAAAAACACCCCTTGATAAGATGTTGATTGAAACCGATTGCCCGTTTCTTTGCCCTTCCGAAGCTTTAGCGAAGGAGGGTTGGCGTCATGAACGTAACGAGCCAATTTACGTGAAATATATTGCTCAACGCATTGCGGAAGTGCGTGGCGAGCCATTTGAAAAAATGGCAGAAATTACCACTCAAAATGCCAAAAGACTTTTCAACATTTAATCAACTTTGAAAATTGGCTTATGAGGAAGGCAGCTTACGGGGGTCCGTCCTCCGTAATTTTGATTTTAAGGTTGAAAATAGGGTAAAAAGAGGAGTATAATAAAAAATCTGCTATGCAACAGTACGAACCAAAAAAAATTGAACCAAAATGGCAGAAGTTTTGGGACAAGGCAGAAATTTACAAAGCAGAGGATTTTTCTAAAAAGCCGAAGCTTTATCTTTTGGTTGAGTTCCCTTATACTTCAGGGGCTGGGCTGCATGTTGGACATTGCAGATCCTATACAGCTATGGATGTGGTTGCTCGGAAAAGAAGGATGGAAGGTTTTAATGTTTTATATCCAATGGGCTGGGATGCTTTTGGTTTGCCAACAGAGAACTACGCAATTAAAACCGGCATTCATCCAAAGAAAGTTACAGAAGAGAATACCAAAACATTTAAGGCACAGGAGAAATCCTTGGGTTTTTCTTTTGATTGGTCGCGCGAAATAAACACCACTGACCCAAAATATTATAAGTGGACCCAGTGGATATTCTTGAAAATATTTGAAAAGGGCTTAGCTTATAAAGCGAAAATGCCGATTAACTGGTGCTTGAGCTGTAAAATTGGCTTAGCCAACGAAGAGGTGGTTGAAGGTAAATGTGAGAGGTGTGGGGGGGAAGTGGTTAAAAAAGAAAAGGAGCAATGGATGCTAAAGATAACCAAATATGCGGACAGGCTGCTGGAAGATTTAAAGCTGGTTGACTACCCAGAGAGGGTGAAAAAACTTCAAGAAAACTGGATAGGCAAGAGCGAAGGCTTGGAAGAGGAGTGGCAGGTTGAGGGTATGAATTTGAAACTAAAGACCTTTACCACCTGGCCTCATACTTCTTGGGGGGCTACTTTTATGGTGATAGCCCCGGAGCATCCTATTATTAACAAGCTTGTTAAGGGTACTAAATACGAAAAACCAGCTAAGGCATTTGCTCAAAAAGTAATTAAAGAAAAGATTAAAGACCCTTTGAATGTTGAAAAAAAGAAAGAAGGCTTCTTTTTAGGAAGGTATGTTATTAATCACTTAAATGGCAGGAGGATGCCCTTATATATTGCTAACTTTGCTGTTTATGAGTATGGCACAGGCATTGTTAAGTGCACTCCTACTCACGATCAGAGGGACTTTGAGTTTGCCAAAAAATATGACTTGGATTTTCTGCCAGTTATCTATCCAAAAGGGGGCAAGCCTTTTGAGGCAGCAAAAATGGAAGAAGCTTACACAGGAGAGGGGTTGATGATGAACGCTAAGCAGTTTAATGATATGTCAACAGGAAAAGCAAGAAAAGCAATTGCTGAATATACTATCAAGCAGGGCAATGGTAAGCGGGCTGTTAACTATAAATTAAGGGATTGGGTTTTTTCCCGTCAACACTACTGGGGCGAACCCATACCACTTGTTTTTTGCCAAAAATGTGATTGGCAGGGGGTGTTAGAGAAAGACCTGCCTGTTGAACTGCCTAATATTAAAGATTACAAGCCAACTCAAAAGGGAGAATCGCCCCTAGCTGCTGTTAAAAACTGGGTAAGCACTAAATGCCCCAAGTGTAATGGAAAAGCAGAAAGAGAAACCGACGTTATGCCTAACTGGGCAGGAAGTAATTGGTACTTTTTGCGCTATTGCGACCCAGTTAATGATAAAGAGTTAGCCAGTAAAGAAAAATTGAGATATTGGATGGCACCTGCCCTTCCGAAGCCCCAAGGGGGCGTAGGAGGGCCTGCCCGCCGAAGCTTTAGCGTAGGAGGGGTTGATTGGTACAATGGCGGTATGGAGCATACCACCTTGCATCTTTTGTATTCAAGGTTTGTTTATAAATTCTTATGGGACATTGGGGCAGTGCCTAAAGAATTGGGTCCAGAGCCCTATAAAAAGAGAACCTCTCACGGAATGATTTTGGCTGAGGGAGGGGAGAAGATGTCAAAATCAAAGAACAATGTGGTTAATCCAGAAGAGGTGATAAAAAAACACGGTGCTGATACTTTAAGAATCTACGAGATGTTTATGGGTCCTTTCTCGCAAGCCATTGCTTGGGATACCAAAGGAGTAAGAGGTGTGAAAAGGTTTTTAGAAAAAGTTTGGAAACTGGCTGACAAATTTTTTACTTCTTTAGCAAAAGAGGGTTCTGCTGATTTAAAAAAACAGCTTCACAAAACCATCAAGAAAGTTTCAGCAGATATTGAGAAATTGAAGTTTAATACAGCAGTTAGCGCTTTGATGGAATTCAGTAATGCTTGGCAGCAGGATAAAAAGGGTTTGAGCAAAGAAGACTTTAAAAAATTTGTTATGATCCTTTCTCCTTTTGCCCCTCACTTAGCTGAAGAGCTTTGGCAAAAACTTACCCAGAAAACCTTTAAAGATTACAAAAAAGAGGATTCAGTTTTTTCTCAAGAATGGCCAAAGTACGATGAAAAACTGATTGAAGAAGAAAGAGTTACTTTAATAGTTCAAGTAAATGGCAGGGTCAGGGACAGGATAGAGGTAGAAAGAGGAATTTCAGAGGATAGGGCGAGAGATATTGCCTTGCAGAGCCCAAGAATAAGAGACTGGGTTTTAGATAAAGAGGTAAAAAGAACAGTTTTTATTCAAGACAAATTAATTAATATTGTGGTATAATGGAATCTCCGGAGGCCCGTCCTCCGGAGGCTGTGGAAAAGTCAAATTGACGGAGGCCCGTCCTCCGCAAACTTGCGCTAAAAACAAGCAGTATGATTAAAAAAGTAGTTATTGCTGCAGCCGGTCAAGGCACGAGAATGAAGCACTTGACGAAAAACAAATCAAAGCATTTAATCAGTGTCAAAGAAAAGCCATTCTTGGCTTATTTACTGCATAATCTTTTGAGGGCAGGCTACAGAGAGCTGATTTTAGTAACAGGTTTTAAGAGCGACTTAATAGAGAAGTTTTTGGACGAATACAAAAGTTCAGATCTATGTCCTTCTGTTGGTGGCTTTAAGACTAGGGTGGTAAACCAATTTGAAATTTTGGGTCCTAAAGAAAAAGAGTATGGTACTTTGTGTCCCTTAAAATGCGTTAAGGATATAGTAGGCAAGGAAAATTTTCTAGCTGTTTATGGCGACAACCTTTATTCAGTGAAAGACTTGCTGGCCCTTAACATTGATGATGATTATTGCTATGTGGCTGGTTTCAAGCATGAGCACCCAGAAAAATACGGTGTTCTCATTCCAGCTAACAGTTTATTAAAAGAAATCATAGAAAAGCCTAAAGAGTATGTTGGCAATCTGATTAATACCGGGCTTTACAAATTTACCCCTGAGGTTTTTGATGTAATTCCTAAGATTGGTTTGTCACCAAGAGGGGAGTATGAACTAACCGACGCCATTACCCTTTTAGCAAAAGACAAAAAAGTAAAAATCAAAAAAATCCAGGATTATTGGTTGGATTTTGGAAACCCAGCAGACATTATAAAGCTTTTTCGCTTTTTGGAAACCTCAAAGAATTTTCAGTAAGTCTTGTTGACAAATTTTCTCCAATCGTTAAGATAATTAGAGTAGCATCTCTGGTACTCTTGATATAAGGTAAGGTGTATACCTCGTAGGAAAGCCTGCCAACCAGAGCCTTCCTACAGCATTACGGTGACACCTTGCCGTTTCGTGCTTACATGCCTCAAGAGTGCCTTTTATTTTAAGAAAATTGAAAATATGAGAAGTTGGGGTAAAATAAACTAATGGGTGTTGATTATTTAGTTTTTAATTGGTTAAATTCCTTGGCTTTTAGATGTCCTTTCATTGATGCTTTAGGTATTTTTTTGGCGAAATATTTTCCTTATATTCTGGTTGTTATTGCTTTAATATTTTTGCTGAAGAATTTTAAGAAATATTTTCCGATAGCCTTGAGGGCGCTGGTTGCAGCTGGTTTGGGGTTAGCCATAGCTAAAGCCATTCGTTTTTTCTGGCTGCGGCCCAGGCCCTTTATTGCTTTGCAAATCAAGCCGCTTTTAACTCATTCTCCCAGCTCCTCTTTCCCTTCTTTTCACGCCACTTTTTTCTTTGCTTTCACCGCTATCATCCTTATCTATTGTTGGGGAAAGGCTGAAACAGAATGTAATAAAAAACTGTGGTTGAGATTAGACCTTTTGTTCTTTGGAGCTTCTTTGTTAATTGTTATTGCTCGTATTTTTTGTGGCTTACATTGGCCTTCAGACATTTTAGGAGGAATAGGGCTTGGCATAGTTTGCGCTTTGTTAATTCACAAGGTTTTCAATAAGTATTTTTCTTTTATCTCATAGAAATTGAGATTGGCAAGTATAATCAAAAAATCCTCTAGTTGCGAGGATTTTTTGTATGTTCATTTTATGCCGCGGGTGGGGGTCGCCCCGAAGCAATCCTCGCTTCGCTCGGATGCTACGGGGTAAAAACCCACACTAACTTGTGCCGGAGGAGGGATTTGAACCCTCAAGGGCTTGCGCCCACATCATTTTGAGTGATGCGTGTTTTCCGAGTTTCACCACTCCGGCTTCGATTTTTATACTACCACTAATCTTTTTTTATTCAAGATTCTAAAAACTGGCAGGGCTCGGGACACTCTTACTTTTTAGTTTTTGTTTCTTTAGAAGCCCACGCGGCTTTGACAATCTGATGGGGCCATTTTTCTTGAATTTCTTTGAGGTTGGCGCATTCAAATTTGTGGAGAGCGGCGCTTTTTCCTGTGCTGACAAAAGCTGAAATCTTATCGCCTGGTTTGGGTTGGCAGCACTTGCTGAATTTTACCGAAATTCCAGATTCTCCTCCAATTAAAACATGAGGCTCTTTAAGCCTTTTGAGGGGAATAATCTTTTTAATAGCGGAAACCTTCTTTTTGAGAGCCTCTGTTTTTGGTTTGGCAAAAGAAATGCCGTGGGCTTTTTCTAAAAAGTCTTTAATCTTAGCTTTTGCTTTGTGGGTTTTCACAAACCTTAGCCAGTCAGAAGAGGGAGTTTTGTTTTTGTCAGTAATAATTTCAATGGTTTCACCGGTTTTCAGGACTTGCTTGAACGATACCATCTTGCCGTTGACTTTGGCTCCTGTGCAGTGCTCACCCACCCAGGTATGCACCGTATAAGCAAAATCAATCGGGGTTGAGCCCTTGGGCAAATTAATCACATCTCCTTTTGGAGTTAATACGAAAAGCTGGTCTTTAAACAACTCGGTTTTTAGATGCTCTGATATCTTCTGAGGCTCTTTAATTTCTTCTCTCCATTTTCTCAATTTATCTAACCAATAAAATTGGTATTTGTAGGCAGCTTTAGAGAGTCGTTCCTTGTAGCCTAAGTGGGCAGCGATTCCATATTCTGCTTCTCTGTGCATTCTTGGGGTTTTGATTTGAATTTCTAAGTAATCTCGGCAACCAGGACAAATAACGGTAGTATGCAGGGAGCGATAACCACTTTGTTTTGGGGAGCTGATATAATCTTTAATTCTGCCAGGCATAGGTTTCCAAACATTATGGATTGCTCCCAAGGCGCGGTAGCAGGCTGAGATATTGGGCACAATTATTCTTAAAGCAACCAAATCGTAAATTCTATCTATATCCATGTTATTTCTTAAGAGCTTTTGGTAAAGGGAGAAATAATGTTTTGCTCTGGCGTGTATATCTAAAATCTCAACTTTCTTTTCCGTCAGTATTTTCTTTAACTGGGGCTTGACCTTTTTGAGCCGTGCCTTTGCTTCACTATATTTTTCCTTGGTGTTTCCGGTTAGCCATGTATATTCTTTTGGATAAAGATAGGGGAAAGCTGCATCCTCAAGCTGGCCTTTTATCTCTCCCATTCCCATGCCATAAGCCAGGGGCGCTAATATTTCAATGGCTGCCTGGCTTTTTCTAAGCTGCCTGTTTTTATCATACTCTTCCATAAAGTTTCTAACCTCATCCAGCCTACCAGCTAAAACTACAAGGATAGGTCGTATGTCTTGAGTTACAGCAAAAAACATTCTTCTTAAATTTTCTGCCTGTTGGTTTAGAAACATCTTTTGAAATTTCTTCAGAGGTATTGTTTTGAAATTTTTTTCTAAAGCAGATAATGTTCTTAATCGGTATACTTTCTGTAATATCACTCTAATAGTTTCAACATTTTTTTCAGGCACGTTCTTAAAAGAAAGCTTATTCGGCGATACATGATGCAAAATTCCACAAGCAATTGTTTCTTCATCAGTACCCATTTCTTGCAAAATTAAACCTGTTCTCAAAGAATGAGCAAAATTGACATCGCTTTCTGCGAGGTTTTTTTCCAAAACCGGTAAAGATTCTTTGATAATTTTAGGCAGCCCAGTTTCTTTTTCAATTTTTTGGACTATTTTCTTCATTTTTTTAGCTCTTCAGCATTACATTATTATATGATAACACAATGCCAATATAATGTAGACAATGGCTCATGTTGTATTATTGCTTGGAGAGACATTCTTTGTCGGAGCATTTTATTTGTTTATTTTTTGTTTCAACCAAGAGAGAGCCGCATTTCTCGCAAGCCTTGCCACCACCTGCTTTTTCGTCCATCACAGGCTTGTCCCACAAAGCAAAGTCGCATTTTGGCCATTTATTGCAGCCATAGAAAACCTTTCCTCTTTTGCTTTTCTTCTCAACAATTTCTCCCTTTTTACACTTGGGGCATTGGATGCCAAGAGATGGTTTGGGCAGGTTTTCTGTAAAGTTGCATTTTGGATATTGGCTGCAAGCATAAAACTTGCCGAACCGTCCCCACCTTATAATCACCGGGCTTTTGCACTTAGGGCATAGCTTCTCAGTTTTTTCTGTTAGGTCTTTTTTTTCAACCTCTGTTTCTTTTTGCTTTAAGTTCTTTTCAAAGGGGGTGTAGAAACTGTGTAGTGTTTTTACCCAATCTTCCTTGCCTTCAGCAATCTCATCTAAGTCTTCTTCCATTGCAGCTGTAAACTTTATATCAACTATCTTTGGAAAATGCTTAACTAAAAGATTATTCACTAAAACGCCAATCTCGGTTGGTTTGAATTTCTTCTTTTCATCTTTTTCAACATAGTTTCTTTTCTGGATTGTATCTAGGATTGGAGCATAGGTTGACGGCCTGCCAATACCTTCTTTTTCCAAGATTTTTACCAGGGTTGCTTCTGAATACCTTGGAGGTGGCTGGGTAAAGTGCTGAGAGGGGATAAGTTCTTTCAAGTCCAGGGCTTCATTCTTTTCTAAAGGAGGCAATTCAGTTTCTTCAAACTTCATTGGATACACCTTTAAAAACCCATCAAACTTCATTGTTTGTCCGGTAGCTTTGAAAATATATTTTGAACCTTTGGCTTTTTTAGCTTCAACCTCTACTTTTGTTGCATCAAACCTGGCTTCAGCCATTTGACAGGCCATAAACCTTCTCCAAATTAAATCATACAAGCGGTGTTGCTGGCTATCTAGCTTATACTTTATTTTTACATCATCAGGGGTTTTTGCTGGATAAGTCGGTCTTATTGCTTCGTGGGCTTCTTGAGCTGTTTTTGATTTTGTTTTGTAGATTCTTACAAACCCAGGCCAGTATTTTTTGCCGTATTCTTTTTCAATAAATTTCTTAGCTGCTCCCTGGCTCGTTTTGGAAAGATTAAGAGAATCTGTTCGGTGATAGGTAATCACCCCTCTTTCATAAAGATTTTGAGCAAACATCATTGTTTGTTTGGCGCTGAATTTTAATCTAGCCCAGGCTTCCTGCTGAAGAGTGCTTGTTGTAAAAGGGGGCAGGGGATTTCTTGCAATTTCTTTCTTTTCAATATCCTTTACTTTATACTTAGCTCCCTCTAAATCTTTCACAATCTTCTCTGCCTCTTTTTTTGTTTTTATCCCCAGCTTAGGAATAACCTTGTCATCTTTTTTCACCAACAAAGCCTTAAATTCAGTTTCCAGTTTTGAGCTCCGAGCTTTTTGAAGCAAAGCTTCAACAAGCCAATATTCCTGGGCTACAAAATTCTCAATTTCTTTTTCTCTTTCGCAAATCAATCTTACAGCTACCGACTGCACCCTGCCAGCTGACAATCCTCTAACTACCTTTTTCCATAAGAAGGGCGATAGCTTATAGCCAACCAGCCTATCCAAAATCCTTCGTGTTTGTTGGGCATTAACCAAATCCATATCAATTTCCCTTGGCTTTTTAAGGGCTTTTTCAATGGCTTGCTTGGTGATTTCGTGAAAGACGATTCTTTTAACTTCTTCTGGTTTTAAACCTAAAGCATGGGTAAGATGCCAGCCGATTGCCTCACCCTCTCTGTCTTCATCAACGCCCAAAATCACAGCCTCTGCTTTGGCTGCCTCTTTTTTTAATTCACTAACTCTTTTCTTTGCCTTCTGTGGAATAACATACTTTGGCTTGAAGTCTTTTTTAACATCAACGCCTAGTTCTTTCTGTGGCAAATCACGGATATGTCCAAAAGAGGATAGCACCTTATATTCTTTACTCAAAAAACCCTGCAGGGTTTTTGATTTTGTCGGACTCTCAACTATTATTAACTTCATATTATCTCACTATATATTATTAAGCGATAAAATAAAAGTTTGTGTGTTTGAAAATAAAAAGGATTAGGGAAAATACATTATATTAACGTTAACTGGAAATGTTCCGCAAGGAAGGCAATCCGTTAATTGTGTTGCTGCGGAACGGAGAGTATTTCCCTAACCCGATAATGATCTATCATCATCTTACCAAGGACCTCAAAAAACTCAATGTCATGTCAACACCAAAGGTCAAAAAAACAGAGCAACGCTTGGGATACAGCGCTGCCCTGCAAACCCTGGGTTTATTTTATGATGGCATAGACATTTGCGCCGAGATTCTTTACTTTGTTGTTTATTTCAAGCAGGCTTAGGGTGGCTGAGACTGTTTGTGGAGAAAGGTTTGTTGTTTCAATAATTCTGTCTATATGTAAACTGCCTTGGGTTAGGGCAATTAAGATTTTTTGTTCACTTCCATTTATTACATTTTCTTGCGATTGTGAGAAAAGATCTTGGTTTTGTTTTTGGAATATTGAAAGATTTTGCAGTTTTAATGCTTGGAGGATATCTTCTGGTTTTTCAGTTAAGATGGCGCCTTTTTTGATTAGCCAGTTAGGACCTTGCGAGTTTTTTGAATGGATAGAGCCTGGTATGGCGAAAACTTTTCTTTCTTGCTTTTTTGCCCATTTGGCAGTAATGAGGGCGCCTGAGCCAAACTTGGCTTCAACCACTAAAACGCCCAAGCTCATTGCAGAGATGAGGCGGTTTCTTTTTGGGAAAGTGAATTTGTCACCGTGCGTTTTTGGTGGATATTCAGAGATTAGGCAGCCGCCTTTTCCTAAAATTTTTTTAGCTAAGCCTAAATTTTCTTGAGGATAAATCACTCTTTCTGAAAGCCCTGTGCCTAGGACAGCGATGGTTCTGCCTTTACCCCCACACCAAAAATTTTGGTGTGGGGACACTGCTTCTAAAGCCCCTCTATGAGCAAAAGTATCAATACCCCGAGCCATGCCAGAAACAATGGTTAAGCCAGCTTGAGTAAGGGATTGGGCAAAAGAAAAAGCAATTTCTTTGCCATAGTCAGACGCTCGCCGCGTGCCAACAATCGCAAAACAGGTTTCATTCGGCAAGAGAGTGCCTCTTACATAAATAATAGAAGGCGCATCAGGGATTTCTTTTAGCAATTGAGGATATTTTTCATCATTGCTTTCAATCTCTTCAATGGGATGATTTGCTAACAAGTTTATCATTACTTCAGTTTAAATGAAAAAGGATGATTTTAAAATGAGCATAGGTTAAGTTATTAGCTTACTTTGAGTTTCAATTTTTCAATGGCTTCAGAGAGCATTTGGCAGTAGAGGTTAAGTCCGACTTTGTTGACAGAGCCGGATTGTTCTTTGCCTAAGATGTTGCCAGCACCTCTTATTTCAAGGTCAGCTAGAGCAATCTTGTATCCACTGCCTAGTTCTTCAGCTTCTTTTAAGGCTTGGAGTCTTTTTTTGGCAAGTCCTTTCAAGCCCCTTTTGGGATAAAGAAAATAGCTGTAAGCTTGGGTGTGGCTTCTGCCTATTCTACCTCTTAGCTGATAGGCTTGGGCGAGTCCTAGTTTGGTGGCGTTGTCAACAATGAGGGTGTTGACCCTTGGAATATCAAGCCCGTTTTCAATAATTGTTGTTGCCAACAAAAGATTAAACTTTCCTTTTTGAAAGTCGTCCATTATTTTAATTATTTCTTTCTCAGGAAGTCTAGCATGGAGAACGCCGATTTTCACTTCTTTGGTTCCGACTTTGTTCTGTTTCAAATCGTGCCGATCGGCAGAATTTGAAACAGTTTTATTCTGGTTATTTTGGTTTGAAGATTTGTTCAGCAATGCTTCCAGAAATTTTTTAAAAGCAGTAATTGTTTCCACTCTGTTGTGCAAGAAGTAAATCTGGCCGTTTCTTTGAAGTTCTTGGCTTATTGCTTTTTTGATGATTTCTTTTTTAAAAGGCAGAACAAAGATTTTAACTCGTTTTCTGCCTTCGGGCGGAGTTTGAATTAAACTTATATCTTTGAGAGAAGACAAAGCCATATATAGGGTGCGGGGGATAGGGGTGGCAGAAAGAGATAGAACATCAATTTCTGGCTTGAGCTTTCTTAGTTTTTCTTTCTGGCGAACGCCAAATTTTTGTTCATCATCAATAATTAAAAGACCCAGATTTTTGAAAGCCACATTTTTTGAAAGGATGCTATGGGTGCCAATAACAATATCAATTTTTCCCTGCCTTAACTCTTCAATTATTTTTCGTTGCTCAGGTTTTGGCTTGAGCCTTGAGAGCATAGCAATTTTAAAAGGAAGGCCTTTTAGCCTTTTTTGAAAGGTTGAGAAGTGCTGAGAGGCTAAAATAGTGGTGGGGGATAACATAGCAACCTGCTTGTTATTTTCTGCTGCTCTTATTGCTGCTCTCACAGCAATCTCGGTTTTGCCAAAACCAACATCGCCACAAACAATTCTGTCTAGGGGTTTTTCTTCTGCCATATCTTGGCTGATGTCTTTGAGGGTTTGGGTTTGGTCAGGGGTTAAGGAGTATTCAAAGGTTGCGTCTAACGTTTTGGCGAATTCCTTTTGAATATAAGGAGGGCGGGTGGCTGTTTCTTTTTTAGCAAACACTTCTAAAAGTTCTCGGGCAAACTTTTCTGTTTCTTCTTTAATTTTTCTTTTTGTTCTTTGCCAAAGGGAAGTGCCAAGCCTTGATAATTTTGGTTCTCTAAAGCCAACATATCGTGACAGCTTTCTTTCTAAGCCCAGGGGTACGTACAATTTGTCTCCTTGGGCGTATTGTAAAATATAGTATTTCTGTTTTTGAGATTTTGGAATTTGCTTGTTTATATTTGTTTGGAAATTGGAAATTGGAAATTGGAAATTGCCGATTTGTAGAAATCGGCCAATGCCATGGTCAAGGTGGACTAAATAATCTCCTGGTTTCAGTCCTTTCAAGTCAGCAAAGATTCTTTGCGATTTCAATTTCTTTTTTAAAAGTCTTTTGGCTGTTTTTTCATCTTCAATTTCAATCGGCAGTTTCTCAATTGTTTCTATTTTGTTGCCTAAACAATCTATTCTTAAAGCAAAACTTGTATTTACTGGAAAGACATCAACAATGCCGCCTCTTTGAGAAAATTCTCCGGGCTCTGAAACCTTAAAAACTTTTTCATAGCCAAGTTCGTCCAAGCCCCGTAAAAATTCTGACAAGTTTATCTTTTGGTCTTTTTGCAAAAACAGGGTATTGTCCTGCCAGAATGACTGGGTTTTTCTTGCTCTCAAAATCTGTTTTAGATTTTCCTTAAACCAAACAAACCCCTTTTCCAAAAAATAGGGGGTGATACTGACAATCAAAACCTTATTTAAGAGATTTTCACTTGGAATTTTACTTGTTGTATTCATTCATTGCTTTTTCTGGGTTTGCAAGGATTGCCAATTTTAGGGCCCCACAGGCTTTTTTTATTGCTTGGTTAATAAGCGGTTTTTCTTGTTTGCTGAACTTTTTTAAGACAAAACTTTTTTTTGATTCTTGATTCTTAATTTCTGCTTCTTTATCTGTAGCTATACCTACTCGCACACGAGTGAAATTTTGGGTGCTGAGTTCTTGAATGATTGACTGGACACCTTTGTGTCCGGCCGTTCCTTTGTCTTGTGAGATTTTTATTTCACCAAGCAGAATATCTATGTCATCGTGGATTACAATTAACTTTGTGGTAGGTACTTTATAGTAGGTGGTTAAAGATTTCACTGCTTTGCCAGATGAGTTCATAAAGGTTTGGGGTTTTGCAAGGATAACTTTTTTGCTATTAATTATTCCTTCGGATACTTGAGCTTGGAATTTTTTTTGCAGTTTAAACCTTGGAAAGTTATTTTTCTTTTTGAGTTCGTCTAAAACCATAAAACCGACATTATGCCGGGTTTTTTTGTATTTGATGCCGGGATTGCCCAAGCCGATGATTAAGAACATAAGCAGTTTTGATATTTTTATTATACTCTTTCTTGTTCTGTTAGAGAAATAAGCTCTGAGGGCGGGGCTTGTCAGGATAAGAAAACTTTGTTATACTTGGAGTAATTTGGAGGTATCGGAATTTCAATTGTGATTGAAATTCCGATACCTCAGAAGGGGGCCGGGGAAGAAGAATTCTTCTCCGTATCGGAAAACAGTCGCTCAGACAGGGTTCCCAATTGAATTTACAAAGTAAATTCAATTGGGAGAGCGACGTTAGAAACCGAGGGTTTCTAACGAACATAGTTCGCTAGCGAACTATGTTCGTGAATTATGAAAAAAATATTACTATTTTTATTAGAGATTTTCAAGATTGTAATTTTAGCATTAGTGATAGTGGTGCCTATTCGCTATTTTGTTTTCCAGCCCTTTATCGTCAGGGGTGCTTCAATGGAGCCTGGCTTTCACAATGGTGACTACCTCATTGTTGACGAACTTACTTATCATTTTAGAGATCCAGAAAGAGGGGAGGTTGCTGTTTTTCGCTATCCCTTAGATCCCTCTCAGAGATTTATTAAAAGAGTTATTGGCTTACCTGGGGAAACAGTTATACTAAATAACGGGAAAGTGGAGATTATTGACGAGTTTGGCAACAAGGTAGCGTTAGATGAATCAGATTATCTTCATTCAGGCTCATGGTTAGGCAATACTAAAATAAAGCTGGGCCAGGAAGAATATTTTGTCTTGGGTGATAACAGAATGCACTCTTTTGATTCAAGAAAATGGGGGGTTTTGGAAAGAGATAGTATTATTGGGAGAGCCATATTCAGGGCTTGGCCCTTGGATGATTTGCAATATTTCCCCACACCGGATTATTAAAAATATGAAATTTCAATCACCAACAGGGATGCGCGATCTTTTTGACGAAGATTTAGATTATTTCGCAAGGATTGAAAAAGCCTGCAAAGAAATTGCAGATTTTTATGGCTTCAAAAGAATTGAAACCCCGATTTTAGAAGAAACCCAGCTTTTTGAAAAAGGCACGGGAGCAGCTACCGATATCGTTGAAAAACAGATGTATAGTTTTCGTGCAAGAGGAGGTGATTATTTGACCTTAAGGCCAGAGATAACTCCGGGGGTTGTGAGAGCTTATATCCAGCATGGGATGCAGAGCTTACCAAAGCCAGTGAATCTTTGGTATATGGGGCCTTGTTTTCGCCACGAGCGGCCTCAAGCTGGCAGATACCGTCAGTTTCATCAGTTTGGCTTTGAGAGTTTTGGGGTGCCATCGCCCGTGATTGATGCAGAAATTATCCAGATTTTTTACAATGTTTTAAAGACGTTGGGATTTCGCAATTTAATTATTGAAGTTAACTCAATTGGCGATTCCCAATGTAGGCCTTATTTTAAGAAAGTTTTGCTGAATTACTTAAGGGCTCGTCAGTCTTCGCTTTGCGCTGACTGCAGAAGGCGGCTCAAGAAGAACCCTTTGAGGGTTCTTGATTGCAAAGAGGAAAAATGTCAAAGGATTAAAAAAAGCGCCCCTCAAATAGTTGATCATCTCTGCAAAGAATGCCACGACCATTTCAAGAATGTGTTGGAAATTTTAGATGCCTTGGAGCTCCCTTATATTTTAAATCCTTATTTGGTGAGGGGGCTTGATTATTACACCAAGACAGTTTTTGAGATTTTCTCTGGATCAGCCGCTAGCTATGCGGGAACTCCTCCTGGGGTTAAAAAAGGGAGCGAAAAAGAAGATGAAAACAGCGATGAGAAAGGGGAGCAGGAGGAAAGGAAACAAGGAGCTTTGATGGGTGGAGGTAGATACGACGATTTAGTTAAGTTGCTTGGTGGTAAAGAAACTCCTGGTTGCGGAGGGGCTTCTGGTATAGAAAGGATAGTAAGCTTGATGAAAAAGAAAGTAAAGAAGGCTGCAAAAGAAAAGAAACCAGAGGTTTTTTTGGCTCAGGTAGGGGAGCTTGCCAAACGAAAGAGTTTAAAGCTTATGGAGGAGTTCAGAGGAGCCAAAGTTAAAATTAAACAAGCTCTTCACAAAGATTCACTTTCCACCCAATTGAAATTAGCTGATAAACTGAATGCTAAATATACCTTAATTTTAGGCCAGAAGGAGGCTCTTGAGGATAAGATAATCATCAGGGAAATGAAAACCGGAAAGCAAAGGATTGTCTCTTTGGCTAAGGTAGTGAATGAAATAAAAAAGAAAGTTAGAAAATAAATCTCCACACCAAACGAAGTTCTGGTGTGGGGGTAAAATCATGACCTGTGTTTTTTGCAAAATAATAAAAAGAGAGGTCCAATCAGATATCGTTTACGAAAACGACTATGTTGTGGTTTTCAAGGATATCAACCCTCAAGCCCCTATTCATTTGCTAGTTGTTCCCAAGAAACATATTGATTCAATTGCTTCTGAAGGGTCTGAGGGCACAGCCAGCGAATTGATTAAGGTGGCAAAGAAAATTGCTCAGAACGAACATATCCCTGGCTACAAACTGCTTTTCTGTGTAGGTAAAGAGGGTGGCCAGACAGTTAATCATCTCCATCTTCATTTGTTAGCTGGGGAGAGAATGAGAAAAAAGGAGGTGCTTGAGAGAATGTGAAGATAACCACAAAGCATTTAAATAACAGCTTTTAAAATGCCACTTAAAGTAAAAAAACAAGGTAGAGAAACTTCTCAGAGTTTAATTCGCCGGTTCGGACAGAAGATGAGACGAAGCGGGATTTTGCTTGAGGCGAGAAAAAGGAGGTTTAAGCGAAAAGAAAAAAGCGGGCAATTAAAGAAGAGGTCAGCCTTGAGAAGAGAAGCAAAGAAAAAAGAATATATCAAGATGAAAAAGCTTGGCAGGTAGGTTGGAAATGGTTGGTTTTTTGTTCACAAATAGGTAGAATTTAGATATAATAGGCTAATAATTTAGCTATGATTGAGATTAGGAATCTGACTACTGTTCAAACAGAAGAAGTTTTTGTTAAAAAAATAATTAATAAGGTTTTGACGCAAGAAGGGGTTGCTGAAGAGCCAGAACTTTCGGTTGCTTTCATAGGGCCAGGACGGATGAGAAAATTAAACAAAACCTATAGAAAGAAAAACCGAGTAACCGACGTTTTGGCATTTCCTGAATCAAAAGTTAGGTTTGAAAAATTTAAGATAGGGCCCACCCAAAAAGTTAAGGGGTTGGGCGAGCTCGTGATTTGCTTAAGGGAGGTAAAAAAGAACGCAAAAAGATTTGAAATTGCCTTTGAGAAAGAGTTAGGCCGGGTAATTATACATGGAGTTTTGCATTTGTTGGGATACGACCACGAAAAGTTAAAAGAAAAAGCAGAGAAAATGAAAAAGAAAGAAGAACAATACCTCAAGGCAATTCTTAATTCTTAATTATTAATTCGTTTCATGAAGTCTCTTACCCTTACCGCTTTAGATATCGGAACAGGTTCTGTTAAGGGGCTTTGTGCTAGAAAGAACTTCAGAACTGGAGAAATCGATGTTTTGGCTAAAAGCCAGATTCTTTGTTTTGGAGTAAGGAATGGGGAAGTAGTGAAACCCGAGCAAGTTGCAAAAGCAATTGCTCAGGCGAAAGAAGAACTTGCAAAAAAGTCTAGCTTAAGAATTAGAGAAGTTCTAGTGAATATCGGAGGCAACCATCTTTTCTCTGTTGCATCTCAGGGGTTGGTTTCAGTTTCCAGAGCAGACCAGAAGGTTTCAAGAGAAGACATAAAAAGAGTTATTGCAGCAGCCCAAGCGATTAATCTGCCCTCAAACAAAGAGGTATTGAATACTTTCCCAAAAGAGTTTATTGTAGATGGAGAAGGGGATATAAAAGACCCTTTAGGGCTTCAGGGTATTCGGCTGGAAGTAAGGGCTATTTTGATCTGCCTTTTTTCGCCTATTTTAGAGAATTTAGATACGGCTGTCTCTGGAGGAGGATTGCAAATTGTGGAAGTTATCCCTTCTCCTTTAGCTTCCTCAAGGGCTGTTTTGAAGCCAGAACAAAAAGAGCTTGGTGTTTGTTTGGTTGATATTGGGGCTGGCACCACTTCCGTTTCGGTTTTTGAAAAAGGGGATTTAGTTGATTTTGCTATTTTCCCAGTAGGCTCTGCTAACATCACAAATGACATTGCCATTGGTATGAGAACAGAAATTCAGACTGCCGAGAGAATAAAGCAAGAGTTTGGCTCTTTAAAGGCGAAGGGTGGTAGAGGTGGAGGTCTGGCTGGAAAGAAAAAAAGGGGTGGGGGCAAAAAAGCAAAGAGTGGTGCAGCTAGCAGCAGAACGAGGGATAAAATTGAAATTCCAGAGATGTCTTTAGTTTTTTCAAAGAAATTTTTAAGGAACGTTATAGAAGCTAGGATTTCTGAAATATTTTCTGAGATTCAAAAAAGTCTTAAGAAAATTTCTGGGGGAGAGCCTTTGCCATCAGGCATTGTTCTGACAGGAGGTGGCTCTAAGCTACCTGGGATTGTAGAATTTGCCAAGCAGAAACTTAAGCTTCCTTGCCGATTAGGCTCTTTGGCCGAGATGCCAGCAATTGAGGACCCTCAGTTTTCAACTTGCGCTGGCCTTTTACTTTCTGGGTTTGATGCAGAAGGCCCAGGGAGAAGGGAGGAGAGAGTGAAAATAAGAGGAGAGGGAGTTGGGGGGAAGCTAAAACGGCTATTCAAAATATTTTTACCTTAATATATACAATGAACAAAACACCAAAGATAAAAGTGGTTGGAATAGGGGGTTCTGGCGTTAATGCCATTTCAAGAATGTTCAGGCAAAAAATCGCAGGGGTTGAGTTAGTGGCTGTAAATACCGATGCCCAATCTCTTAGAATTTGTCCTCCAACAAAAAAGATTTTAATCGGTGAGAAAACAACCAAAGGCTTTGGGGCAGGAATGGATTTTAGGCTCGGTGAAAGGGCAGCCAGAGAGAGTCAGGAGTCTGTTAAAGAGGCTCTTAGCGGGGCTGAAATGGTATTCTTGACTTGCGGACTAGGTGGGGGTACTGGATCTGGGGGGATTCATATCTTAGGAGAGGTGGCGAAAAGCTTGGGGGCTTTGACGGTGGCTGTGGTAACCCTGCCTTTTTCTTTTGAAGTATCGCAGAGAAAGGGTGTGGCTAACTGGGCTCTTCGGAATTTAGAAGGCAAGGTTGATACTCTCTTGATAGTGCCCAATGATAAACTTCTCGGTCTGGTGAGCTCCAACACTACGTTGCAGAGGGCTTTCTGGATGTGCGATGGTATTTTAAGAGAAGGGGTGGCTGGAATTTCAGACCTAGTTTCTTTACCTGGCATCATTAATGTTGATTTTGTTGACCTGAGGGGAATTTTGAAGAATTCAAAAAAGGCTTTCTTGGGAATAGGACGAGCCAAAGGCGAAAAAAGAGCGATTTTAGCAGCAAACCTTGCCCTCCATTCTCCCTTACTTGACTTCTCTATTAAAGATTCCCAAGGAATTTTACTGAATATTGCTGGAGGAGAGGATTTGGCTTTGTCTGAGGTTCATTCAGCAGCCACTTTTATAAGGAAGAATTCTCCCTCTTCTACCAAAATGATTTTCGGAGTTTCAGAAGACCCTACCTTGCAAACGGGTGAGCTGAAAATTACAATGATAGCTACCTCTAAGAACTAGAGCCCGACAGTTTTTGGCATTTTTAAATTCGGCTATCTATAATGTAAAACATAGTTGCTTGTTTCCTATCTGTTACTTGCCTGCTAGTAGGTAGCTAACAGGTAGGCGTTCAAAGACTATGTTTTTTAAAACCCTGTTATTACTTCAATCTTTCGGTTAAAGCCATGGAGCAAGACATCAAAAAAGTAAAAAAAAGAGATGGCAGGGTGGTTGAATTCGACCAATCAAAGATTACCAACGCTATTTTTAAAGCCTTTGAAGCGGTAGGGGAGCCAAATTTTGATTTGGCTCAAAAATTAAGTAGAAAGGTAACAAATAAAATAAAGAAAACAATAAAGGGCAGGCAGATTCCTAAGGTTGAGCAAATTCAGGATATTGTTGAGCAAACCCTAGTGGAGCAAGGGCAGGCCAAGGTAGCTAAATCATACATTCTTTATCGCCAGAAACGTTTAGAGATTAGAAAACAAAAACAGCAAATTTTAAATAAAAAAGAGATTGATGAAATAGACAAAAGGTTTGATCTCAACGCCTTAAGGGTTTTGTGCTCGCGGTATCTTCGTAAGGATACAGCGGGTAATGTTATTGAATCACCCAAGCAGCTTTTTGAGAGGGTGGCAACCCATGTAGCTTTACCCTCTATTTTTTTTGACCAGAGGCTTTTTCAGAAAAGAGGCACAAAGCCTTTTCCTTCTGAAAGGTTTGACCCAGAAAAAAATAAAAACAAATTTAAAATCGGACATTTCTTGCTTAATGAGTTTCATCTTGAAGGGGCAAAAAGAATCTATGACAGGCTGAATGCTAAAGGGCAGATGAAAATTAAGTTCTCTGATTTTCTGAAAATTTTAAAGAAGGGCGGTTTTAATAATTATTCAGCAGAAATTGAGCAATATTATACTTTGCTGGCTCAGAGAAAGTTTTTTCCCAACACCCCTGCTTTAGCTAACTTTGGCAACCACCTTGGAATGGGCAGTGCATGTTTTGTTTTGCCGGTTGAAGATTCTATTGAAAGCATAATGGACGCTGTTAAAAAAGCAGCCGTTATTTTCAAAGCAGGGGGAGGGGTTGGCTACAACTTCTCTAATTTAAGGCCCAAGGGCGATTTTATAAAAACTACGGGCGGTGGCAGTTCGGGACCGGTTACCTTTATGACCCTTTTTGACAAGATGAGCGATGTTGTGAAACAAGGAGGGCTTCGAAGGGGGGCTTCCATGGGTATTTTGAACTCTGACCATCCAGATATTGAAGAGTTCATTGTAGCTAAAAAAGGAAATGCCCAGCTGAAGAATTTCAATATCTCGGTTTTCATCAAAGAAGATTTTTGGGATTACTTTGAAAAGAAAAAACCATATCCCTTAAAGAACCCGAGGAACGGTGAAATAGTGAAATATGTTGACCCTCAGAATTTATTTAATCTTATTGTTTACCAAGCTTGGGAGTCAGCAGAACCTGGCGTAATTTTCGATGAGCATATCAACAAGCGCAATCCTTTCTTAAAAACCTTAGGACCGATCGTCTCCACCAATCCATGTGGTGAGCTCCCCTTGTATCCGCATGGGAGTTGTAATCTTGGGTCTATTAATATTTGGGCTTTTTGTGAGACAAAGCCCACTAATGGTCGGGAAAAAGATGTAATATTTGATTGGAAAGGTTTTAAAGAAACCATTAAAACCGCAACAAAATTCTTGGACAATGTCATAGAGGTTAATAATTTTCCCTTAAAAGAAATCGGAGAAGTCACTTTAGATATGCGCAGAATTGGCTTGGGTATAATGGGCCTGGCTGATGTGCTTTATGAGCTTGGCATTTCCTATAATTCTTCTGATGGCTTGGATTTTATGGAAAAGTTAATGGAGTTTTTGAATTATCATTCCAAGGTTGTATCGGTTGAATTAGCCAAAAAAAGAGGAAAGTTTCCTTATTGGAACAAAAGCTTTTACCTTCAAGGTAAGTGGCCGTTTCCTGGCTTGGAGGAGAAATCAAAAAGATTACGTTTTGGCGAAGAGAAAGATTTGAAGTTAGACTGGAAAGGTTTGCGAGAAAAAATTAAAAAATATGGCTTGAGAAACTCTCAAACCACAACAAACGCCCCCACAGGAAGCATCAGCATGATAGCTGGTTGCAGCTCAGGGGTTGAGCCAAACTTTAGTTTGGTATATGAAAAGAAAGTTAGCATTGGGTCTTTTTATTACGTTAACCCTGTTTTTGAAAAGGTAATGGAGAGAGAAGGGCTTTTTGATGAGGATTTAATTAAAGAGGTTTCCACAAGAAATGGAAGTATTCAATATTTAACATATGTGCCACCAGACCTAAAAACGATTTTTGTAACTGCCATGGACATCAAAGCAGAAGACCATATCAAGGCTTTAGCCAGCCTGCAGAAGTGGACTGATTCTTCCATTTCAAAAACAATTAATTTCCCAAGAACAGCAAGCGTTGAGGATATGAGAAAAGCCTATTTGCTTGCTCATAGCTTGGGCTGCAAAGATTTAACTGTTTTTCGCGACCAATCAATAGCCGGTGTTTTAAGGGCGGGTGCTCGGAAGGAGAAAGAAAAGAAGCTTAGGGCCGAGGGAGAGTTAGTTAGCTTAAAGGATGTTAAAGCTAAGGGTCCTGTTATTTATCATGATGTAGGCACTGTTCAATCTCCTCCCTTTAAAGAGAGTGCTATTGTGAAAGATCTTTGTCCGAATTGTTCCAGTTTGTTGATTATGTCTGAAGGCTGTAAGAAATGTCCCAAGTGCGGCTGGGGAATCTGCACCGGCTAGAGAAAATTAACCCTTAGCTTCTGACCAATATGATATTCGTTTTAACTGGTAATGCAAAAGGTAAAACAACTTGTGCCTTGGGCATGGGATTGAGAGCAGCAGGGGCTGGCAAAGGGGTTTTGATGGTGCAGTTTCTTAAAACAGGGATTTCTTCAGAGCTTAAAGCAATTGAGAAGATTAGAAACTTCTCGGTAAAAAGTTTTGGTAGGGGAGGATTCTTTCTTCCTTTGTCTCAATTAAAAAAATGTCCTGAGTTAAAGAAAAAGGGAGCTAAACCATTTGAAGAGAAAGATTTTCAACTGGCAAACCAAGCTTTAGATTTTGCTAAACAAAATTTAAAGGCTAAAAAATATAGTTTTTTAATCTTGGATGAAATTAGTTTAGCCTTACATTTTGGATTGATAGACAAAAGAGATTTTTTGAAATTCTTGAAGCAATATGGTAAAACAAAAGATATTGTTTTAACTGGCAGATATTGCCCAAAAGCCATAATGGAAATAGCTGATTTAATAACTGAATTCAAGAGTAAAAAACATTATTATAAAAAAGGCGAAAAACCAAGAGAAGGTATTGAATACTAAAATGGAGAGGAATAAAACTATTACCATAATTATCATCATTGCTGCTGTTTTGCTTGTTGGTGGAATTATCTTTCGCTCCAACGTTGTTCCTCCTGAAAAGGAAAATTTGAGTGCCTCTTTGATTATTTCTCAAGAATTTTCTTCATTGCCAAGAAAAGTTGGCGTGGCTACCGGGTTAAAGAAAGCAGGTTGGGGTTCGGTTGTAAGCTTAGCTGAAAAAGCAGCTCTTGTTGTGAACGATGGTTCTCAGGTTTCCCAGATTTTTGAGCTGGAGGTTGGCGAGCAAACAACCGCTTTCGAGCTGTTGCAAAAGTCAGGGTTAGAAATCTCTTATAAAGAATATGAGGACATGGGGGTTTTTGTTGAAGCGATAGGGGACAAGGTTAATGGAGATGATGGAAAATATTGGTTATACTATGTGAACGGAGAGATGCCTCAAGTTGCAGTTGATAAACAAGCGGTGAATCCGGGCGACAAGGTAGAATTCAGGTTTGAGGAGTCTCCGTTTTAAACATATGCTTTCGAAAAAGGGAAAAGTCTTAGAACTGCTTTTTGTACTGCTTTTGATTGCTTTTGGGATAGCAACCCGATTTTTACCTCATCCTCCAAATTTTGTACCCATTGCTGCTTTAGCCTTGTTTGGAGCTGTTTATCTGCCAAGAAAATTTGCCTTGCTGGTGCCCCTTTTGGCGATGTTGCTTTCTGATGCCTTTATTGGTTTTTACACTCTTTATGTGATGTTCTCAGTTTATGGAAGTTTTCTTTTGATAGGTGTTTTGGGTTTTTGGTTAAAGAGGCACAAAAAATGGTACACAATCGGGGGGAGTGCTTTTTTGGGGGCTGTTTTATTCTTTTTAATAACCAACTTTGCTGTTTGGGCTTTCACACCCTGGTATGCCAAAAGCCTTGCAGGGCTCTGGCAGTGCTATTTAATGGCTTTGCCCTTTTTCAAAAACACCTTGCTGGGAAACCTTTTCTATGCTGCCTGCTTCTTTGGCATCTACGAGTTAGCTGAGCTTTGGCTCAAACGAAAATTCACGATACCTGTATCGGAATTTCAATTTATTGAAATTCCGATACAGAAGGAAAGGGGGTCGGGGAAAACGTAGTTTTCCCCGTGTCGGAAAACAGCGAGCCTGCCAGCGAGCGTTAGAAACCGAGGGTTTCTAAAGAACATAGCTCGCGAGCGGAGCGAGCGACTATGTTCTGTATGCGCATCGGCGCTCTGCAAAAACTAAACCTAACTGATTATCCAGATAAATTAGCTTGCACAGTTTTTTTAATGGGTTGTAATTTTCGATGCCCCTGGTGTTATTCTGTAGAATTGGTTTTGTTAGAAAAAAAGAAGAGAAATGCTCCAATCCCTGAGAAAGACTTTTTTGCCTTTTTAGAAGGCAAGAAAGGACAACTTGAAGCTGTGGTTTTGACCGGAGGGGAGCCAACAATCTATGCTGACCTGCCGAGATTTTGTAAAAGAATAAAAAAACTGGGCTATCGGGTGAAATTGGATACAAACGGCTCAAATCCTCAAATGCTCAAAGAATTAATCGATGGAAAATTAATTGATTATGCAGCAATGGATGTTAAAGCTCCAAAAGAGAAGTATGCAAAAGTGATTGGATTTAAAGGGTGCACAGTTAATTATCTTTTAAACAAGATTGAGGAGAGCATAGACATTTTGAAGCAAGGCAAGATTGACTACGAGTTCAGAACAACTGCCATTCCTTGTTTAGAGAAAAAAGACATTGTAAAGATTGCCTACTGGTTGAAAGGGGCAAAAAGATATTTTTTACAGGATTTCAAACCAGAAAAAACCATTGATCCTCGTTTTGAGAAACAAAAAATGCAGTTCCAAGAACCTCTCTCAGATGTCCAGAAAGCGGTTGCTCCATTTTTTGAGGTTTGCCAAGTAAAAATAATAGAAATCCCCACTGTCAGAGCTTTCGGGATTCTTCCAGAACGAAGAGGCATATATCGTTAAAAAAAGAAGTAATATGACTTCTTCTAAGGCCCTGTTTTTCTTTTTACTCTCTTTTATCGGAGGGGTTTTTATTTGTTCTTTTTTTAATGTTCCCTGGCTCATTGTTTGTGAGCTTTTCTTTTTGGGAATTTTTTATTCAATAGTTTTTCTCAAGCACAAGGCTATTCTTGTCTTTGGCATTTGCTTAGTAATTCTTGCTCTTGGACTTTGGCGTTCAGAATTGACGGGGGACGGACCCCCGTCAATTTATGAAAAAGAGAGTGATGAAATAATTAAGCCCTTGTCTTTTTTGAAACAAAAATTCAGGACAGTTATTAGTCAGAGTTTATCACCGCCTCAATCGCAAATTCTGGGGGCTGTTTTGCTTGGCGATAAACAGGCTATCAGCAAAGAGTGGAAAGAAAAACTGAATATTGCTGGCGTTCGGCATATCACTGCGGTTTCTGGCATGCATATTGTGATACTATCTTCAATTCTTCTTTGGCTGGGCGTAGCTCTTGGATTGTATCGGGGGCAAGCTTTTTATTTTGCCCTTATTATTTTATGGCTTTTTATTCTGATGATTGGATTTCAACCATCAGCCATTAGGGCTGGCATAATGGGCAGCCTGGTTTTATCTTGCGAAAAGATAGGCAGGCAAAAATCAGCTGATAGAGCATTAGTTTTAACGGCTGCAGTAATGCTAGCTATTAATCCTTCCCTTTTGCGCTACAGTGTGGGCTTCCAGTTATCGTTTCTTGCAACATTAGGCATAATCTACTTAATGCCTCTTTTGCAAAGCCTATTCTCTAAGCTTAAGCTCCAGCGGTGGGGCCTCCGCAGCTTTACAGACTTGTTGGCAATGACCTTTGCTGCTCAAATATTTGCTTTGCCTATTTTGATTTATAATTTTGGTTATGTATCTTTAGTTTCACCCCTAACCAA
>CAYGBM010000044.1:0-2363 GCA_964348225.1 uncultured Candidatus Saccharibacteria bacterium
TCACGCTTTTTGGTTGTTCAGTTATACAGCAAGGCTGAACCTTAACCTCTATCCGCCCTGCTTCAGAACGCGCCACTTCAAGCAGGTCGTCAACGAGCTTGCTGAGGCCATCGCCAGACTTCATAACAGGAAGAAGCATCTCTTTTAATTCAGGGCTGATACTGCCCGCTTCCCCCTCCAAAACCATTGAAATATATCCCTTAATAACTGTTACTGGCGCTCTTAACTCGTGGGCTGCAATAAAAACAAACTCATCTTTCAACTCCTGAAGCCTCTTCAAACCTTTTGCCATTTCATTAAAGGCATTGCCCAGGTCCTCAAGCTCGTCTTTGGTTTTAATGACTACCCGTTTCTCAAATTTGCCTTTTTCAATCTCTTGGGCTCTCATTTTTAGTTTTCTGACAGGCCGCGATAAATGCTCAGCAAAAAACGGGGTCAAAAGCAACACAGCAACAACACCAAAAAGAGTAAATAATATCACCTGGTTACGAACATCACTTATAATCGCATCGGCATCAGCAATAGGCCATTCAGCAAGCAAAGCCCAGCCTAATTCAGGTATTTTTTTGCCCGCCCCCACAACCCCCACCCTGCTTACAAAGCTTTCATATCTGTCGCTGGGCTTTAAGGCGTTCAATGTTTCACCACTTAAAATCCGTTTAACCCGGTGCATAAAATAAAGATTTAAGCCAGGCTCTGCCTCTTGCATAGAACCCTGGATAACAAGAGAGCCGTCTTGATCAAGCAGAATTAAATAACCACTTGCGCCAAGACGGCCATTTTTGACCAGGGTGGCAACCTGCGATAAATTCACTTCAGCTGAAAGAAACTGGATTATATCATTGTTTCTGTTGCGAACAGGTACGGAGAGAGTTACAGCTGACCCACTTAAAGTATGGTAAACATCGCTTATAAAACTTTCACCCTCAAGCACTTCTTTAAATCTCGGTAAACGGGAAACATCAAGAAGTTGAACTTCACTCTCACCGCGGTATTTCTTTGCTGTTTCTTCGCCTTGCATATTAATAAAGCTTACTTCTTCAAAAGCTGTATTCTCTTCTAACAGGTTTTCCAAAAGAAAATGCTGCTGGGAAATTTCAATCTCAGATTTCTGGGTATAGCCAACACGGATTTCCAAAATACCTAAGGTGTCAACAAAAAACTTCTCAATTTCTTTTATTTTTTGGTCAATCAGTTGAATCTCCAGGTTAGAAATATTGTGCCGATGATAAAGAGAAAGCAAAGAAAGAGTTATAGCGCCCAAAGTTAAAACCGGCACAACAGCCAAAATGATGATAAAGAGCAAGATTTTGGTTCTCAGCCTGCTCGGTGGAATGATTTTTCTAAGAGAAAAAGGCATATTATTATTGAACTTGCGATAAAAAACAAGCTTACTAATTCCGCACTTTCACAAGCCAAGTTGCTGCAAGGTTGCTTGTTTAATGTATGTTTTCTCAACTGGCCTGTATCTGCCTTCTCCCATAATATCTTGGGTGGTTGGTATGCCGCTTGGAATTTCATAACCATCTGGAATACGCAATGTATGATAAAATTCATGAGCAAAAATACTTGTTCCGAATTCCTTGTATTCGGGCTCAGTCAGAAAAGTTCTTGAAACCAAGCCAACATTTTCACTGCCTGAAGCCCCCACGCCTTCATACATTACTAATAAAGAACGGTAAGATTCCCCTTCTTGCTTGGCAAAATCTTGTTGATATAGGTCGCCTGATGGGCCAAAAACCCTGTTCTCAAGCTCAATGGCAATGCTTTTTAAAGCTTCGGGATTTCCGAACTGGGTAATATCTGTATCATAGAACTGGTTATCTTCATAACCAATAATCGGCTCTGGGAAAATCTCGTAGCTAATCAACGACTTTCCTTGAAACTGCAAATGATGAAAGTCCTGGATCTTGCGGATATTTTCTTCAAATATCTTCTGCCAATCTTCAAACAAAAAGTCTGTTCTGTTTTTAGGAACAAAATAAAATGCTGCAATTTTAACTTCAGCAATTGGTTCTTTTGGAAGATTATACAAATGGGGCGTTTTTAATTCTGGTAATGATTCAGGATAAACACGAGGCACGCCAATAAACAAATAAATAAGCAAAAGCGCCCCAAAAATGCCAATGAGCACTGCAATAAGATATTTAACCATAATCTTTATCCAGCACTTTTGGATTTATCCAAAAGTGCTGGATTTACTCCCCAAGTATTTCATTAATTTTTTTTCTGGTAAACGTTCCAACAAACCCAGTGCCTTTTGTTATATTAAATGGCGCTAACACTTCTGAAGTGTATTTTTCTTGAAAACGCACCACAGCAGCAAAGGTTAGAGGGCCGAAATATCCTGTTACTAAGGCTTC
>CAYGBM010000045.1:0-3531 GCA_964348225.1 uncultured Candidatus Saccharibacteria bacterium
GGCTATCTTTCCAGCCCAAATCCTTATCTTTAGAATGAAGATATGAAAAATTTATTGAAAATGGGGTTTCATGAAAGCGTTGTACCACAAGTTCTTGATGGGAAAACAACTACTTGGAGACTTAGAGACCACAAGTTTAAAAAAGGCGATATTGTCGCTTTTGAAAATAGCCAGACAGAAAAAATCTTCGGATTCGGGAAAATAACAAAAGTTGTTAAAACAACCGTTGGACAGATAGACCTAAAGGATAAAACTCACTATAAAACATATAAAAACAGACAGAAACTTATAAAAGCATTTAAACGTCATAATCCCACCTATAAAGTCAACAACAATACACCGGTTTTTGTCTATAGATATAAATTTAAGAAAAAACCTGAATAAAATAGACTCTAAAATCGTCCCCCTCAAGTTTTTAGTTGCTTATTATAACCAAAATAAGCAATCAAGAGAGGGGATTTTGTTTAAGCCCCGTTGGTAGAGGTGGTTTTTTTGGACTGTGGATAAAAGGCCTTGACAATGGTGTTAGAATGCTCTAACATTAAGTTAGGTCGATATAACATAATGTTATAATTAATTAACTTCATTAGGTACATATATGAAAAAAGATAAAACTCGTTTAATTTTAATGGCGGTGCTTACTGTTACATTATTGATCGGCGTTGCCTTGTATGCTTTTACAATGACCGATGAAGAAAAGGCAAGCCCTGGGAATGTGGTTTCTCTTTTAATTCCAGTGATTGTAGTTGTCTTTATGGTATTTTTCATCTCAAGGAGGTATAGAGATATAAAACAAGGATTACCATTTGAAGACGAAAGGTCGAAAAAAGTTGTGACGCACGCAGCTGCTAAAGCTTTTTATGTTTCTTTGTATTGGCTGCTTCTTATTTCTTGGTTTGAAGATTTTTTTGCCAGCAGGCTGTTTGGAGTAGAAAACCTTACTGCCAGCCAGACCATAGGCGGTGGTATTGCCGGTATGGCTGTTTTCTTTTTTATCTTTTGGTTCTATTACGATAAAAAAGGCAAGCTGGTTTAACATGAAAAATCGCATTAAAGAATTCAGGGCAAGGCATAATTTAACCCAGGAGGATTTAGCAAAGAAAGTTGGAGTAAGAAGAGAAACAATCGTTTTTTTAGAAAAGGGAAAGTATAGTCCATCTTTAAACCTTGCTCATGATGTTTCCAAAGCTTTAAAAAGTAGCATTGATGAGTTGTTCATCTTTGAAGAAAATAAACAGAAATGAAGTAGTCGCTAACTGGATTTTTTTATGGTACAATAGAAAGGTATTAATTTGACATTGAAAGTTCTGCGCCAACAGAGGAAGAAAAGGAAAAAACAGGAGTAACATAAATATAATTACCATGAAATTTATATTAGTAATTTTATTAGCTATAGCAGCAGTTTTGTTAATATTGATGGTAGCATTTCGTAAGAAAATACGAGAAATTACTATTAACAAAACTTTATTTATAGTGGGAATTTTAGTTGCCTTAACAGGAGCTTTCTTGATGTGGAATGGTAGTATTTTGGGAGAGAATACCACGGGTATTTCAACTGTTATAGGTATCGTTGGAATAGGCTTAATAGGTACATCAGGAGTTACATCAGGGAAACCTAAAAAAACTCCAAATCAATAAATTATTGACAAAAGGTTTCCCTTGCTTAAAGATACAAACAGCATCTATTAGAGTAAGCTCCGATTCCGGCCTATTCATTTAGGAGATTTTTGATATAATAGAGTAAATAATATGAACAAAAAACTACTTATCCCTACAGGTCTTCTCATAATCTTGATATTCGCAATAATCGGCCTTGTCTACAAAGACAGCAGGCAGAGCAATTTTGCTATACTTTTCTCTGAAGAACTACAGCGCGCCGGTGTTGAAAGAGTAGGTCAACCAATAGAAGGCTTCGATGCGTTCATGTATCTTGAGGCTTTCCCCGGCTTTGAAGAGGAGGATTTCGATAACGTAGAAACGCTTGAGGGTATCACCAAGCTCAAAGACGGAAAGCTTGTCTATGAGCGTACTGCCGGTAGTCCTGTAACATCAGCCGAAAGCACTATTTCAGAAAAGGGCTACGCCACACTTCTTGAAAACTTTTCAAGGCGTGTTGGTGTCGAAGTGAGAACAGAAGCTGATATTGCAATCATCCTTGAGAAGCTCCGCGAAGGAGACGAAGTGCAAGCTTCGTATATCACAGATGATTTTTCTATCTGGTATCCGGAGGGCTGGTATCCGCATGAAAATGGTACTGGTGTATTATTCGTGCACGACGAAAATCTCCAAATGCCACAAAATACAGAAGGCTTTGCATTAGGGCCCTATTTCCAGATTACTGTGCATACCATAAGCGTAGAGGAAATATTTGTACAAAACCTATGGAACGATGGTAGCGAATTTCTTATTTCAAAAGAACCGGTCCGTGTTAAGACGCAAGAAGCAACTCGTGTTGTTAGCAAAGCATCAGGTGCTGATGGAGAAGTATTAAACTATGTATTTGAGTCAACAGACGGTCGTGTCTTCACGCTCTCGCATTATCCATACGAACGAGGCAGTAGTGACACCGATGATTTTGAGCAAGCAGTGCAGACTTTTATGATCAACTATATTTTTGATGGCACAGAAGGTATTGGAGATGAAGTTCCTTTAGGCCGAAGAATAGAGGGCTGGAATACATATAGTAATAGCGCCCTGGGTTTTGAGATAGATTATCCGCCCAGCTGGCAATATCGCGAAAGAAGGCCGGAAGAATCAGTTACGCTGATAGTGGTGTTTGGAGAAGGCATCCCGTCCGAAGATTATCCTTTGCTAATTTACCAGCATTCAGGTAAATCAGAGCCGATTGGCAAGCTTTTTAAAAACAGTGAAGTAATAATTGATATTGTAGCGGATCAAAGTGAACCGCTAACAAAGCAAATGCTTGAGAGTTTTAGATTTCTAAAATAAATAACTAAAAAAAATTTAAGTTATGCAATTTTTCCCTGAAAGAAAGAAAAATATTATAGGATTTTCGGAGCGATTCTTATTTTAGTAGCTTTGGCTTTAATATTTTTAAAATAATTTCTTTAACCATATGATAAATAAAAGATGGCCATTTGGATTTCTCGGTTTTTTTGGAGTCAAAGGAATCATAGGGCTTATAACAGGGGACTACTTAGAGGCCTTTTGGATTTTGTGGTTCGTATGGTTTCTTTGTTTCATGCCTAGAAAAAAGCCATAGTACAGGTTTTGGTATCGCCAGGAGAATTGCCGACAAGGCAATTTTTGTTTATACTACTTGCCCTGAGCTATGTTGAAGGGAGCTTGCCGAAGTGGTAGAATGGGATAATCAGAAATATAACTTATGAAAATTCCCAGAAGAAGACCAGATTTTATTCACCATCAAAAAATCAGGATTGTAAATTCCATTAGAGAGGTGGTGTTTGGTGTGGAAGATGGTATGATTTCAACCCTTGGGGTATTGACAGGTATTGCCATTGGCACAAATAGCCGTTTCGTTATTATTCTTTCTGGTTTTGTGGTTATTAT
>CAYGBM010000046.1:0-58620 GCA_964348225.1 uncultured Candidatus Saccharibacteria bacterium
TAATGCCCCTGGGTTATCCTGGCGATAGACCTGGAAAAAAATCACGAAAATCCCTTGATGACATAATTTGCTTTGACGAATTTCATATCTGAGGAATTCCAAAATTAGCTTTTTCAGAAAGAGAAAATTAATTTTGGAGTTTTTAAATAGCACAGGTAAGCCTGTGCTAACTTTGTGCGGCTCATTAAAAAGGAGGTATGAACAGAATGTGGAAACCTTGGATTTCTCCGAAAAGGATCGTGGTGCGGATTATCCGTATAGTCGAAGGCAGACAAGAAGTAAAGAGAGAAATACTGTTTGCTGGTGAACAGATTTATTCTTTAATGGATTGAAAAGGAGGAACAAGAAAATGAAAGCTGCTTTAGTTTCAATTGACGAACAGACTGAAATGCAAATTGAGGTAGTGAGATCGATAATAAGTAATGGAAGTTCTATATCTATACTAAGAGATCTTCTTGGAAAAGCAGAAGAATGGAATAGTACGATAGTGCTGACTTCCTTTTATGGCCAGTTTTGTGTTGGTTCAGGGGCAATCTTTTTCCAGGAAGAAAGTTTGGTGGCAGAACCATTCTGGATTACCACAGATGTTCTGGGTAGTATCAGTAGGATTGGAACGCCCCTTGCCAGCCTGTCCTATATGCCTCAAAGAATACCTAAGGTCATAGGGGACTACTTCGTGAATGCAAATCCTGCAATACAGGTAGAGGAAGCTTTTGAATGTCATTTACCCAGAAGATTCAGGCAGCGTATATCCGTGGTTCCACTATCCAAAAGAGAAGAGGAAGAGGGCGTGTTAGAAGAGAGTTATGCTTTTATCTGAGGAGGGAATGTATGATTCAGTTATATCTCCCGAAAAAGGAGAATCCCGCAAGCTTGTTTTCATCTTGCGGGTGTTATTTTATATTGCTAAAAAGTGGGATGCAATATAGAATAGAATTAGTATGTCATTGTCTGTTGGAATTGTGGGGCTGCCTAATGTGGGTAAATCCACTTTGTTTAAGGCATTAACCAAAAAAGCGGTTGATATCTCTAATTATCCTTTTTGTACTATTGAGCCTAACATAGGCATTGTTGAGGTGCCTGATGAGAAATTAGACAAGTTAATTGAAATTTCACAGGCAAAAAAGGTCGTGCCATCTATTATCAAGTTTGTTGATGTAGCAGGGCTTGTGAAGGGGGCTGCTAAGGGAGAGGGTTTGGGCAACCAGTTTTTAGCCCATTTAAGAGAAGCAGATGCTTTATTGCAGATTGTCAGATGCTTCTGCGATGAAAACATAGCCCATGTTAATGGAACAATTAATCCTAAAAGAGACATAGAAACAGTTGAAAGCGAACTGATTCTTAAAGATTTAGAAACAGTTGAAAAAAGAATGCAAAAGATTGAGAGAGATGTGAAACAAGGAAGCAAAGAGGCGAAAATGGAAACAGAGGTTTTAGAGGGGGTTAAAATAGAGCTTGAGAAAGGGAATTCAGCCAGAATTTTTTTTAGCAACTTGGGAGAAATGGAAGAAGGTAAGAAAAAGCTCATCAGCAACCTTTTTTTGCTTACAATTAAGCCTCAAATCTATCTTTTGAATTGCACTGAACGTGCGGATAATGGAAAGGTTCAAGAAGACTTGAAAAAAGAATTGGAAAAAGGAGAAAACGATGTGCTCCCCCTGGATTTACGGAATGAGTTAGATAAATCAGAGCTAACAGAGGAGGAAAGAAAAGAGCTTGGCTTGGAAATTCCAGAAATTGACAAACTGGTTAAAAAATGTTACAAAATACTTGAGCTTATCACTTTTTTTACAATTGTAGGAAAAGAAGAAACAAGGGCTTGGTCTATCAAAAGAGGCAGCACGGTTTGGCAGGGGGCTGGCAAGGTGCATAGCGATTTTCAAGAAAAGTTTATAAGAGCAGAGGTTATTAACTGGCAAGAACTTCTTAGGGTTGGTGGCTGGAAAAAAGCAGGGGAGGCAGGGCTTTTGAAAACTGTGAGCAAAGATTATATTTTAAAAGATGGCGATGTTGTTGAGATAAAACATAATTAAAAAATATGTGGGCTCTCTTGCTATTAGCGGGATTCTTTGGAGGGGTAATTAGAGGATTGGTTGGCTTTATTAAGCATCAGTTTTCTTACAAGAATGTGCCTTTTAATATCACGTATTTCTTGGGAATGTCTTTTCTTTCTGGAATAATTGGTTTGATGACAGCTGGTGCTGTTAGAGCAATGGGCTTTAGCTACGAAGGCTTTTTTACCCCAGCTTTAAGCTTTATTGTGGGGTATGCTGGTGGTGATTTTCTGGAAAATATCTATAAGATAATTGTTAAAAAATCCTCGCTTTATCCTTTATCAAGTGAGAAAAAATAATTAGTTGTTTTTTATAAGTTGTTTTAATGAGAACTTTTATTGATGATTTAATTGAAGAAGGGTGGCTGAAAACGCCAAGAATTATTGAGGCTTTCAATAAAGTTAGAAGGCGTGATTTTGTGCCCCAAGATATGAAGGACATGGCTGATTTTAATGAGGCTTTGCCGATTGGTCATGGCCAGACAATTTCCCAGCCCTTGGTGGTGGCTTTTATGCTGGAGCTTTTGGAGCCAAAGCCTGGTGAGAAGATTTTAGATGTTGGCTCTGGTTCTGGCTGGACAGCAGCTCTTTTATCTGAAATTGTAGGGCAGGAAGGCAAGGTAATTGCTGTTGAGGTGGTGCCAGAATTAAAAGAGTTTGGAGAGAAAAACACAGCAAAATATAACTATCTAGAAAAAGGCATAGCTGAATTCATCTGTGCCGATGGTTCCAAAGGCTATCCTGAATATGCCAAACGTCCCGAGCTTGCTGAAGGGTTTGACAAAATATTGGCTTCAGCTGAAGCAAAAGAAGTGCCCCAAGCCTGGAAGAACCAATTAAGGGTTGGAGGAAGAATAGTAACGCCAATAGGCTCTTCAATTTGGTTATTCAAGAAAGCGTCCAAGGAAGACTTTAAATCAAGGGCTTACCCTGGTTTTGTCTTTGTGCCTTTGATAGAAAAAAATAAGTAAAACAAAGACATGGAAGAAACCATATCAGAACAAACGAAAATGGAGATAAAAAAGAGCAAAAAAAGAACTAAAGGCAAAAAGAGGGTGCTTTATCTTTTGATTATTGTGGTACTGTTGATTATTTTGTGGGCATCGTATGGCATTTATTGGCCTCCTGCAATAAGTGAACCACCCAGTCAAATTATCATTATTGAAAAGGGGCAGGGTTTAGGTGAAATAGCTGAAAATCTAAAAGAAGCAGGGGTGATTCAATCCGAGTTTCTCTTTAAAGTTTACACGGTATTGAAGGGGAAACAAAACCAACTTAAGGCTGGCATATACGATATTTGGAGTGATAAAAACATACCAGCGATTCTGGATATCATAGTTCAAGGAAGCACAGCAAAAGAAAAAATCACCATTATAGAGGGCTGGAACCTGAGAAACATTGGCTGGGATTTTGAGAATAAGGGAATGTTCCAGGCTGAAGAGATTTTTGAGGTGGCTGGTTTTCCTGGTGTTGACTATTCTGAATCAGAAGATGTTCCAGAACCAAAAGATTTCTCTGATGAGTTCACTTTTTTAAAAGAAAAGCCAGCTAATATTAGTTTAGAAGGCTATCTTTTTCCAGATACTTATGAGATTGAAAGAAACGAGACAGTGGAGCAAATCATCAAGAGATTTCTGCAAAACTTTGACAAAAAAACCAAGGACTTGAGAGAAGAGGTTGAAAAACAAAACAAAAAGTTCTTTGATCTTCTGGTTATGGCTTCTTTGCTGGAGAAGGAAGTAATAAGCTATGAAGACAAACAAATAGCTGCTGGTATTTTATGGAAAAGGCTGAGAAACGGCTGGCCCTTGCAGGTTGATGCTTGCTTAACCTATCTTACTGGAAAAGGGAGTGCTGATTTAACCCAAGAAGACCTTGATATTGAATCTCCATATAATACCTACAAGTATCGTGGTTTACCAATCGGCCCTATCGCTAACCCAGGGCTTGAAAGTATTAAAGCTGCCCTTTATTATAAAGATAGCCCCTACTGGTTTTATTTAACAACGTTTGAAGGAGAAACGATTTTCAGCAAGAGTCTTCAAGAGCACGCTGTGAACCGGGCAAAATACTTGAAATAACCTAAAACCATGCCCAACCAATCTCTAAAAAATAAAAAGATTGCCATGATTATTGCTTTTCAGGATTTCCGCGATGAGGAGTATTTTATTCCCAAAAGCATCTTTTTGACAGAGGGGGCTCAGGTGATAACAGTTAGCTCCAAAAAAGGCAAAGCCATTGGAAGCTATGGTGGGGTAATAGATGTGCAAGCAACCTTTGATGATTTAAATATTGACGAAACCGATGCTTTGGTTTTTGTTGGAGGAAGCGGGGCAGGAAAGTATATTGATGATGAAGCCTGTCATCAGCTAGCTAATAATATAATTGATAAAGAAAAAGTTTTAGGAGCTATTTGTATAGCTCCTGCCATTTTAGCTAGAAGCGGTGTGCTCAAAGGAAAAAAAGCCACGGTTTGGTCAAGCCAGATGGACAAATCAGCTGTTAAGATTTTAAAGGAAGAGGGGGCTAGTTATCAAACAGACGCTGTAATACGTGATGGAAACATAGTAACAGCCAACGGCCCTTTGGCTGCTAGACGTTTCGCTGAAAGCATTGTCAAGGTCTTAACTTAACAGATTTGCCCGAGGACGGGCCTCGGGCAATTGGCTTGACAAGGTTTCTTAAATAAGTAAGATAATATAATCAATAACCGCAGACAGCAGGCAAAAGTGTAAGCCCTGCCCAGGTAGTAGGTATCAATTCTTTGGAAGAATTTTTGCGATGTCTGTGGTGACAGATATTTTTTATTATATTTAAAAAGTATGGCAAAAACAAAGGAACAAAAAGAAAAAATCATTAAAGATTTAGCAGAAAAAATTGGCAAGCAAAAGTCTATTGTTTTTATTGATTTCAGTGGCTTAGATTCTAGCATTCTTTTTCAACTGAGAAATGAGTTGAAGCAGCTTGATGGCAGGTTGCAGATTGTGAAAAAAACCCTTTTGAAAAAGGCTCTTGAAGGTTTAAAAGATAGGCCTTTTATAGAGAAAATTGAAGAAATTGAAGGGCAGCTTGGTTTGGCTTTTGGCTTTAGCGATGAAATAGCTGCTGCTAAGACTTGTTATAAAGTCTCTCAAGAAAATGAAGATCTAAAGATTTTAGGTGGAATTTTAGGTAAAGATATTTTAACCAAGGAAAAAATTATAGAATTGGCCCAGATTCCATCACAACCAGAGCTTTTAGGAAGGTTGGTTGGAACCCTGACAGCTCCAATTTCAGGTTTTATGAATACTTTGCGGGGTAATATAAAGAACTTAATCTATGTGCTAAACGCAATTAAATTAAATGCGATCAAATAAATGAAATCAAAGGTCACGAAAACTAAAAAATAATAATGGTTCAAATCGTAGCGATCGCTATGGATTTAACCATTTAGTTATTGAAATAAATATGATGACTGAAAAAAAAAAATCCGAAGAAAAACAATCCTCTGATGAGGCTAAAAAAGATAATCCCGCCTCTGCTAAGGCTACGGCGGACAAGGAAGAAGTGAAGGTGCCAAAGAAGTTCCAAAAGATTGTTGAAGAAATAGAAAAGATGCCAGTTATTGAGCTAGCTGAGTTGGTCAAGATTTTGGAGAAGAAGTTCGGCGTTTCAGCAGCCCCTCAAGTTGTAGCTCAAGCCCCTGGTGCTACAGCAGTTGGTGCTGGTGAAGCTGCTGAAGAAAAAAGCATTTTCAACATTGAGCTCAGTGATGTTGGTGGCAAAAAGATTGATGTTATCAAAGTGGTTCGAGACATTACTCAAAAGGGGCTTAAGGAATCAAAGGACTTAGTTGATGCTGCTGCCAAAGCGCCTCAAATGGTTAGAGAAAATGTTAAAAAAGAAGAGGCAGAAGAAATCAAAAAGAAATTTGAGGCAGCTGGTGCTAAGGTGGAATTGAAATAAATATAGTTAGTAGTTGGTAGTTAGTATTTGCTAGTGACTAATTGGTAGCGAATAGTAAATGGTGCCCCCTCCGTTCATCAACGGAGGGGTTTTGTTTCACTGACTTTGTTTTTTGTTTCAAATCGTGACGATCGGCACGATTTGAAACAAAAGAATTATATTGACATATGGCTTTTATTTTATTATTGTTTAGGTATTGTGCAGTTTTAACAACATTCATTGGATTATTGGATTGAAGCTCTTATTGGGTTCTGGCTAGGCGAGGATATTACGCCTGCATAGACCCTCAGGCTATTCGCAACAGAAAGAGAGGCTGAAAATGGCTAAGCAAGGAAAAGATATAGGGAAAGATGAAATTATAGAGACTTTAGCTAATATGAGCCTAGTTGAGCTGGGCCAATTTAGTAAAGATCTCGACAAAGACATGGAAGAGAAGTTTGGCGTTAGCGTCATGACGAAAGACGAGCAAGGTAATCGTGTCTTTCCAGGTGGTGGACAAGTTGCTTCTACCGAGGCTGTCGAAGACGAAGAAGGGAATGATACAGGAACACGCAGTCTCTGGCTCGTATCGGCGACAGGACAGCTCACCCATATATTAACGGTAATAAAAGATGTATTAAATATGAGAGGAGAGACTCGAAACTCGCCATTGAGGACTAGAAATGACCTGCTCCAAGACACCAGGGATACAGAACAAGAAGAGGGGAAACCCCAGTGTCTTATTGAAGAGGTTAACGACGGGGAAATAGAGAAGGCGAGAAAGACTGTAGAAAGCTCCCGTGCAAATTTTATACTCCACGTCGTTTCAGATTCAACTGGAGAAGTGATTGAGGTTTTAGGTGGTAATGGAACCAAAGCCTCAGGAACTGTTGGCATCAGAATAAAACGGTTCGATGAAGATTTTAAGTACTCAACACGAGATATCATTCAACAAGCAACAGGAATGAATGGGCGAGACGTCGATGACCTTCTCACAACAGTCTCAGGGGGACAGGCTCAATTTATCCAAGTCCCAAGGCACAAAGTAGAAGCGGTCAAAAGGCAACTACGAGATGTTTGGGTGGGATTTGATTGAATCACTTGGCCTCCATTAGTTATTTCAAAAAGTGGCTTGTCGCATAGGATTAGGTTGACAAGCTGCTTTTGTTTTGGTATAATATTGCATTATTCGTTTAGATAGTTCTAAATGAAACTATGCCAAATTAATTGGCATAGTTTGGACATTAAGTAATAAATAAGTAATGTTTATGTCTGTAATGACAGGTTTATGTCTGTGAAGACAGAGAGGACTAAAAATGGCAGAACAAAGACATATTTTCACTGTTCGAGGTATAAAGTCTCAAGAGGACGTAGAGGGTTTTCTTTCTATCCTCGCTGAGAAAAGGGCAGAAGTAGCTGAAAAAGATCAAGAAGCGGCATTAGAGGAAATACGGCAAGAGGTAAGGTGGGGTGGAAGAGTAACAAAAGGTGGTGGAAGTGAAAAAACCGCCACGTGGGAAACCACCTCAGACCAAGAAGCTAGACTGGTTCGTGAACACTTGTATGCCGAAAATTTTGATCACGATGTCAAATCTAAGCGTAAGCAGGGGCCTTCTCTACTAAAAACAGTGACAAAAACAGTGATCATCATCCACGCTGTATTGGTAGTAGTGTTTGGCGTAGTGTGTTTACTCGCCTTATGGCCCCGTAGTCAAACCGTGTCTGATTTTGCAGAGCAGTGGAATGCGATGGTAAGGTCAGGAGACGTTGAGGCTTACGACGAGGCTTGCTCGGAGGAATTCAAAAATGATGCCGATGGTTATTTTTACCAGAGGATCCGAGCCTTAGTTGGTCAGAAAAGTACTGCAAAATTACTAATAGACGTAGACGAGACAGATACGGAAACGACTCGGTTTGACGATACTCATTGTGAGATTAAACTTGTACCGTTCAAACGTGAGAGTGGATGGACATATCGTTATGTTTTGTCCATTGAAAAACAAAATGGAAGCTGGAAAGTAACAAGTATCCCAACCACAAACGCTTCACCAACAGAGATTGAACCTACCGAAGAGGAGGTGCAAGATGAGAAAGAGGGGCAAGAAGAAAAACAAGCAGTAGAGCCTGAGATCGAGGAGAAACCCAAGTTTCAAAGGTTGGAGATAAAGCCGCGAGCAGAGGAAGCTCCGGCTGGAGCAAAAATGAAGAGGCTTGAGATTAAGCCCAAAGAACGATAGTTCGTAAAAGTTCTTTTCTCGTGCTCAAGCGGTGGAAAATTATGTAAAGACAGAAAGGAGTAGAAGTGACAATAATAATGTTTAAGATAAGAATCAAAAAGATTGAAGAAGAACAGGAAAAAGATCTAAGGCGAGCTGCTGAGGAGATGGGAAGTTTAGAGGACAATACCGATCGCCTTATTGAGTTGGCAAAAAAAGGAGATGTAGTTCTCAAGAATAAGTCGCGGCAAGAAGCTGATAAGTGCAAGGAGGTTTTTAAGCGGTTTAATCTATCAGTAGAGATTGAGGATTATCAGTTGGGCGAAGAAGAAAGGCCAGAAAAACGGCCTATACTAAAGCCAACGATAATGACCTTCGCTGTTCTGGGGATACTGGCTATGTTAGTATTCTTAGTCATTGGACTGACTCGTTCGCAAAGCGTGTCGGATTTTCTTGAGGAATGGGAGCAAATAGTAGAAAAAGGAGACTGTGAGGGATTTCAGAAAATAAGCTTTGAAAGCTTCAGAGAATCTAAGGCTTACGAGACTATTTGGAAACATATTGCCAATAGTCGAGTTTCATTGGAAGACGAAGATGGAGTAAAAAGAGTAAGGCTTAACGATGACGATTATATTGTTAAGTATATTCCATTCAATCTATCTAATGAGACATACTATAAGAACCTGCATCTCGAGAAACAGGGACGAAAATGGAAAATATCTGAGCTTTACGATTCGTTTCCCTCAGAAGGGAAAGCAAAGAAGGAACAAGTAGAAAAGGAAGAAAAACAAAGAAAGCAAGAGGTAGAACCCAAAAAGGAGGTGCAAAAAGAAGAGCAAGAAGAAAAGCGAGCAGTAGATTCTGAGGCCGAGGAGAAACCAAGTTTTCAAAGCTTGGAGATAAAACCGAGGCCGAAGATGAAGGAGCTTGAAATCAAGCCCAAGAAACCATAGAAGGAGATTTTCAGAGATGAAAAGAATAGCAGCGGTAATAATGATAATATTGGGCCTCGTTGCCTGGCACGTTCAGGCAGCAGAGGAAGCTACTGGCGACGAAGAGACTAATGAACAGGTCAAAGCTCTTCAAGAAGATGTCTTTGAGTTTGAGGTAATAGACCCAAAAGGGGTAGAGCTTCTTATCAAAGAAAAATTCAGGGAGGAGTTAAAAGACTTTAGCTTCACCCTGGAAACAGAGGTAGATTTATCCTCTGTTCAAGGTAATATGGAAATAGAAATAGGAATTCTAGGTGAGAAGCCTATCTATGACATAGAGGGCAGCGTAAAAAGTCCTCCTCTCAATTACAGGAATGTTTTTCAGGTTCAGTTTGTTGAAGATTTCTCAGAGACTGTTGAAATGATCCTCAAAGAAATCAAGATTAACGGCAAACCAGCTCCTCTTCAGACAGCAACGTTTGTCTTTGAGGAAGAGCCTGAGGACAAGGCTCCAGAAGAGCCGACAACCCCAGAAGAACCGAAGGGTCCAGAGAAGCCGGAGACCCCAGGAGAACCGGAAGAAACAGGGAAACCGGAAGAAGATAAACCAGAGGAATTAGAAGAGCCTAAGGAGCTGACGGACGAAGACGAACTCGAAGAACCAAAAGAAGAAGAGAAGTCAGAAGAAGCAGAACAGCTCAAGAAGCCAACCGAGAAGGAAGAGCAAAAAGAGTCAGGTGAGCCAGGAAAGTCTGAGGAGCCTGAACCAGAGGCGAAGAAAGTAGAGGAGCAAAAAGAAGCTCCGAAGGAGGTTAAGAAACCTACGGGGCTGGCTGCTAAACTCTTGGCTGGCATTCCAGAGAAAAATCTCTTATGGTATGATATGGGGGTTCTAGCTGTTCGGGATGATCCCGAAAGAAAGAAAAGGGGAGAACCTGACTTTGATGAGATTGCTATTTGGACAATAGGTCTCATCGAAGGCAGGCAAGCGCTTGGAAGTTCTATACCAGACCTAGTGCTTGTCAACAAGGATAGTGAATGTCTGGGTATTTGGCAGGTTAAACCAGAATGGTTTAAGATTTATAAGAAGGATATAAATTTGACACCTGACGATCCCACAGATGATGTTTACTACAACCCCTTCTATCTCCCAGATATTTGCGGAATAGCAGCCCGGGTAACAGAAGACCCAAAAAATCTCGCAGCTACCAGGGGAGAGCTATATAGGAAGGTAAGGATGTTTCGCTACGGCTCTGAGCATCTGGACACTCCTCCTGACAAACTACGTGATAAGGGAAGGTATTTGGAGGAGTTTAAGGCCCTTTACCCAGTGGGACAGCAACGGCTCGCAAGAGCAGAAGTCTTACTGGCTGCTGAAAAAGCCCAGCTAGAGAAGGAAGCTGGAGAGGAGCCTAAACCGCCCGAACCATCAGCTTCGGCGCTTGTTAGCGCAAAGCCAGTGGTAGACTATCAGTCAAGCGTGGAAGAGATGAAGAAAGCCTTTGAAAAGCAATCTGTTGATATACAGGAGCTCATCAAAGAGCTTAGGATCATAGCTGGCAAAGAAGCGGAGGTTGAACCTGAACTCACGTCTGAAGAGCAAGTGGCTATTGAAGTTCCGGCTTCGTCCATTGAATTGGAGATTATCCGGCTCAAAGAAAAGGACGAGGAGCTGAGTGCCAATATAGCGCTCCTAGAGGGCATACTCAGAAGGCTGAACGATGACGTAAGTCGGGTGGTGGTTCACAAGATCATAGATTTAGTAGAAGGAAGAGATCAATTGCCACGTGAACCTGACAGACAGCGCGCAGCAGAGATAGTATATCCAGAAGAAAAGAGTCGAAGTTCTGGAACTGAAAGAGCAAGGGAATTACTGGATATACATGCTAGTCTTTCCCGGAACTCAGAGCTTCTCCGTGATATGGAGATCTATGGGTTCAAGGTCCGAGAGAAAGGAGGAAGATAAGGATGAAGAAACTTGTTGTTTTGTTAGTTATAGTTTTTCTATTAACAGGTTCGGCGTGGGGAAAAGAGAAGTTGCTTTATTCCCAGCGCCGTTTGGGAAATGAACTGCGGTATAGCACATCTCGAGGCGACAGTGTTATCACTGATAGTCCTCTCTTTACAGGAGGGACAAGGTTGGATGCTAGATACGTTGAGGAAGACATTGAAGAGAATGCAGAAACATTGCCGACAGGCAGATCAACTGCAATATATCTGTTTCGGTATGTACCCCGAGGCGTACTGAGCTTCTCTTTAGATATAAAGTATAAGGTCGTGCAGTCTGATCCTGATATTATCACGCCTTTGATGGTTGGTATACTGAGGCCTCATGAAAAAAGGAATGGTAATCCGGTATACACTAACCTTGAGTTAGACACCAGTAAGAATAGGTGGGCATTTGAGGATCTTGATGGTCATGCCCACTTGAAGAATGGGACTATGGAAGTGCACATTTCGGCCATGAACGCAACAGCTGATATTGATTTCATTGACCTGTTGTGTTTTGGCCACAAGCCAAGGATTGAGAGAATACAACACTACTCTCGTCCTCCTAGTGTGCGACGCTGGACCGTGCGTAATGTTTCTTATTACCACGACTATCCCGGTCCGGTTTATGTGCCCAGCTATGGTATTTATCCCAGATATGATATTTATCTAGACTGGTGGGGCGGGATACAGTTTGTTTCTTGCATAGGCACAGTAAGAAGAGTATACCGATCACATTGTCCTGTGAGGATTTACCGTTGCGATTACTGGTTGCCGTCAGGAAGAATTGTCTACTATGAACCACCTTGTTTTGCAAGGTACAGAAGGGTTCATAAAACAGAGGTAATTGTTCTAAGAGATAGACTGCCTTCCTGGCGTGAGGTACGTACTTCAGCGTTTCTTGCTCAGAGAGATGGTTCTCCAAGGACAGTGACTGTCTCAACGAAAACCCGAAAAGATAGATTCTATGCCTACTCTGGCGATAACTCGGAGAGTTCTGTCAGGCCTGGCATAGTTCGCGAAAATCGTGAAGGACGTGGTGGAAGAAATTCTTCTTCAGATAGTGGCCCACCAGATAGGAGATCATCGGACGTACGTGTAAGAAGGATGAAGACACGAGAGGAAAACCGCGATGATGATGGGCCAGGAACATGGACAATCACGACGAAGCCGGAAACGACCGATAGCTCCTCTGAGGGGCGAAGCAGAAGTCTACTTGCTGAAATGCAGAACCCCGATGCCCAAATAAGTTCTTCCAGCACAAAACAAAGAACAGAAACATCAAGAATCAGGAGAACCCTGAATTCAATGGGACAAAGGGTGAACAGAGAAGTCAGAGAGTTTGCAGCAGAAATCAATCACTCATTCAGAGGTGAAAATCCTTCTGCTAATCCGTCTATACAACCGGGCGACTCGTTTCGCTCAGAGACAAAGACTCGTACGTTTACGCGTCGGCCGTCCACTGTTCGGTCGCCTGGTGGCGGTGGTGGTTTCCGTCCTGGCAGTGGTAGAAGTTCTTCAACAGTAAGGTCGCCAGGAGGAAATAATTCTTCGGTGCAGACGAGAATTAGTAGTATCAAGAACTGGGTAACTCGATCGTCATCAGTAGTGAAGTCGGAACCAACCCGGTCAAGTTCGTCGGTTCGTACACCGGTTCGTCAACCAGAAACACGAGTCCAAAAACCATCAGATAAGGACAAAGAGACTCGTACGGTGAGAAGTAAGGTTCGACACCAATAACAGGGGTTGGAAAAATAGGAAAGGAGAGAGTTCTAACTCAATGAGGCTATAAGCTGATAGCAGTTTATAGCCTCATTTATTTTTTTACAAAAAAATTGACAGAGTCCTGGACTCTGTTAATTTTAGAAGAGGAGGTAGCCGATGAGTAAGATAATGAGTAAGATAAAAATAGAGAGAAAGCTTTTTTTGAGTTTTTGCTGGAGGAGAGGGGAGTCTGGGGCTGCTTTTTGAGAGGCTTTTTCAAGGAGATTGTTTACTTTTGCTTTTGGTTTTGAAACTCTGCTTGATACTTTGGAAATTGCAGCTTTGGGAACCTTTGTTAGAATTTCAATGCTCTTTCTTTGGCTAGCTCCTTTTTCTCCTTTTACTTTTATCTTCTTAGCTTTCGCTTTTTTAACTTTTTCAGCTTTTGCTTTTTTTGTTTTGACCTTGCTTTTTGATTTTTCTTTGAAGATTAAAAGGCAAGCGCCCGAGGTTTTTTTAAGGACCTTCTTTTTTGCTTTAATAATGCTTTTGTGTTCTTTGGGTTTTTCAATTAAAGCTAAGTCTTGAATAATGCCTTGCTGATTAAAAACATCGAAAAGGTCGCTGGTTGCAGCTAAAATCTTATCTCCTTCACTTAGTTTTCCTGTAACCACGTTTGAGAAAACCTTCATTGCAGAAGCAGTTCCTTCCCCTAGGTTGAAAGCTTGTTTTCCTCTTAATAAAACAGTGTTTAAATTATCAAGCTTTGAAAAGTTTATTGCATCGCCTGGGGGCAAAGAAAGAGCAGCAAACTTGATTTTACCGAGCCAGTCTGTATTATTGTTTTTGATTTGGCTGTCTAAAAACTCATTGGCTGACTGCAAGCCTATATTAAAGCACTTGTAAGCTCCTTTTTCAGGTAAGCTGTAGTATTCTTTTTGAATGAGTTTAGCCAGGGTGGCTATGAGCTTTCTGTTTTTGGGCAGAACATTGTTTAACTCACCGATTAAATACAAAGAACCCAGGTCTTTTTCAGATTTTTTTTCTGGCACAAAGCAAAAACTATCAAAAACAATGCTTTTTCTTGATTTTTTAGGGTTGAAGTGGAGTTCTAGGGTTTTTGGCATGTTGAGCTGATAGAGGCCCGACCTCTCTATATTGAATAAATATTAGTAATCAGTATTTTAGAGGTCGGGCCTCTAGGCTGCTTTATTATATACCTTTATTTGATAAATGAAAAGTGATACAATAGTGAAAGGGGTGATTAGCTCAGTTTGGTTGGAGCGTTCGTTCATCCCGTTAGATTTGGGCTCGTAGCTCAGTTGGTTAGAGCGTTCGCTTCACATGCGAAAGGCCTCCAGTTCAAATCTGGACGAGCCCATTGCCTAAATCTAACGGGACAAGTATGCGAAAGGTCGCAGGTTCGAGTCCTGCATCACCCACTTGATTTGCTATAAATGTTATAATAATAAAAAAGGGGGTTTTATTTTTATTAAAGGTCGGAAATAATTAATATTTTTAAAAATTATTAATTATGATTAAAGCTGGAGTAGGAAGAAGTAATAATCCAGATGCTGTTAAAGCTGGAGCTGAAGCCTGTGAGCAAGCCCTGAGTCAAGCTGACAATAAAGCTGATTTAATTGTTGTTTTTTCTACGGTAGCAAATGACCAGAAAAAAATGCTTAGTGGGGTAAGGTCTGTTTCAAAGCAAATTCCCTTAGTGGGCTGTAGTGATTCAGGAGAAATTACTGGAGAGGGGCCGGTGTCAAAGCATGTGGCGGTGATGGCTCTAAGTTCAGATACCATTAATTTCACGATTGGGGTGGGGGAAGGAACGGATAAGGATTCTCATAAAGCTGGAGCGATAGCAGCTGAAGAAGTGAAGAAAAAAGCCAAAGGAGACATTTCTTTGTTTACAATGTTATTGGACGGGTTAGCTGAAAATGGAGCAGCGGCGGTAAGAGGAGTTCAGGAAGTTTTTGGGAGAAACTTCCCAATTATGGGGGGTTCGGCCGGAGACGACTTTCTTTTCAAGAAAACTTACGAATACTGCAATGATCAAGTTTTAACCAATGCTGTGGTTGGAGTCGGGCTTTCTGGTAAATTCTCTTTTGGAGTAGGGGTGCGGCATGGTTGGGAACCGATTGGACTTCCGATGAAAATAACCAAGGCAAAAGGAGCAAAGTTAATTGAGGTAAATAATCGACCCGCTCTCTCTATATATGAGGATTATTTTGGAAAGAAAGCAGAAGAACTCATTAAAGAACCAATTGCTAGAATGGCCTATACTTATCCTTTAGGAATGAGTGTTAAGGGCAGTCCTGAACTTTTGATTCGAGATGTGGTTATCGCTAATGAGAAAGGAGAAATTACGTGTGCAGCAGAAATTCCTGAAGGTTCAGAGATTAGGTTGATGTTAGGAGATCCTGACAAAGCCATTCAATCAGCCAAAGAGGCGGCCGAAGGAGCTTTATCTCAGCTTAAGGGTGTTAAACCAAAAGTAGTTTTTGTGTTTGACTGCATGGCTCGAAACAAGCTTTTGGGAGCAAGAATAGGAGAGGAAATCGCAGCCATTCAGAATGTCTTAGGGAAGGAAGTTCCTTTGATTGGTTTTTACACTTATGGAGAGCAAGCTCCTCTAGGAGGAGTGCTTGGACCAGAATGTTTTTCTGTATTCCATAACGAAACCATGGCTTTACTGGTGCTGGGATAAAAATACCAAGAGAGAAAGTTTAGAATAAAAGTTTAAAGATTAAGCCCAATTGCTTAAAGGCTTTGGCCAATGAAAAAAAATCTTAACAAAAAAGCAGTTAGAGAAACAAAAAAGAGAAGAAACAAGGCAATTGTTGGAGAGCTTTCAGGAATTACTCAAGAAAGAAAAAAAGAGCTTCTAGAAATGGATCGAATTGCCAAGATGCTAATCAGAAGAGATCTTGAGTTGGTTGAAACTAGAGAAAAAAGAGAGGCTGAACTTAAAGAATTAGAGAGGGTAAAGGCAGAATTAGAAAACGCAAAAAGTGTTCTTGAAATAAAAGTAAAGGCACGAACCTGGGAGTTAAGAGAATTAACTCAAAACCTTGAAGAACAGGTTAAAGAAAGAACAAAAGAACTTCAAGAGAAGATAGAGGAATCACAAAAAATGATTAAACTTATGGTTGGTAGAGAATTAAGAATGGTGGAATTAAAAAAAGAAATTCAGAAATTAAAAGAAAAATTAAGAAATAAAGGTCTATTAAAAAACCATTGATAAACATGGCTAAGAAAATCATTGGTTGGGTACTTTTGGTTGTTGGGATATTAATTATAGCTTGGGGAGTTTGGTCCTCTTACAATATTTTCACAACCAAAGAGCCTGTGCCTCAGGTCTTTGAAATCCCAGAGGCTTACAAAAACGTTAACTCAGAAGAAAAAAGAGAAGAACCAACAGAAGAAAACGGAGAGGAGGGGACAATTAGCGAAGAAGAGGAAGCCCAGAGAAGGGCAGGTGAAATCATCAAAGAGCAGATAGCTGAAATACTTCCTTTTGATTTTATAACCAAATTTTTCAATCTAATTGCCTGGTCAATTTTCATGGCAATTCTGATTCTCGCTGGAGGAAAGATTGCTGGTATTGGAATAAAGCTTTTAGCAGTGAAAGAAGTGCTTGTTGCTAAAGAGGCAAAAGAAGAGTACGTCCCCAAAAGAGAGTATGTCCCTGAAAAAGATTACAGTTCCGAATCCGAAGAAAAATAGTTTACCTTTGTTGCCAGCTAAAAATGAAGAAATTGGAGAGCTAAATGGATGGGGGTGTTTGTTTTGTTATTAAATCAATGGTTGAAGCTGCCAAAAGATACAATATATTGTTCAGGTGGGTTTATTGGCATTTTGGCGAGGCTGCAAAAGCAATATTAAGGGGTTGGAAAAACTTTTTGCTTTTCACCTTGAATTATTTTTCTGTTCCTCAGCTGACAAAAACCCTTTTTTCTCACTGGCGGAGATATCGTGAATCTTATGGCAGGGGATTTGACCCCAAGAGATATTTAAGCGCCTTTGTTGGCAATATGATATCCAGGACCTTGGGGGCAATTGTTAGGTTTTTTGTTATTATTGTTGGCTTGGCAGCTGAGGTTGTTGTTTTTGGGATAGGGCTGATTATTTTTTTGGTTTGGATTTTTCTGCCAGTGTTTTTGATTTTGGCTATTGCAGCTGGCATTGGGCTTTTAATTTAAGGAGTGTTTGAGGTTTCAAAGATCATGCCTTTTAATCTTAAAAAAACGGCTGCTTTCCAGCCGATTAGATGGGAGAGAAATCCTTTGTTTAGATTTAGGAGATTGTTAAAAATTTTGTTTTTTATTGCAGGTTTAGCTCTACTTGCTTTGTTTGCAGCTGGAATTTCAAACAAAGACGTTTCTGATGAAACTTTGGAGAAGCTCTTGGGCGGAACCCTTTTAATTCTGGCTTTGGCAATTTTATTCTGGGAGATTGACCTCTTTTTTAATTTAAGGTTTAAGAATCCTAGGTTAAATTATTCACCAAGAGAACTTATTTTACAACCAACCAATTTTAATGCTGCTTCCTTTCTTGATTACCAAGCAACCAAGATTTTTCTTGAAACAACGAGGTTTGCTAAAAGAAAGCAAGTATCAGATTCTTTATCGACAGTTTTTCTTTATTGCTTAATTTCTTCAAGAGCCAGAGAAATCAATTTTGTTGCCAAAAGAACAGGGCTGAATTTTAATCAACTTAAAAAAGAGCTAAAGAAAGAGCTTTCAAAGGAAAAGCAAATAAAGAAAAAGAAACAGCAATGGGAAGGGGAGTGGAAAAAGGAAAGAGAGGAAAAACGAGAAAAGCAAGAAAGAAAGCAAAGAATTGAAATGCAATTTTGTGATGTTGTGAGTGAGGCAGCAAAGATTGCTGATAAAAGAAAGAGAGAGAAAATTAGCCCGGGTGAGCTTTTAGTGGCTGTAGCTCGGCTTGACTCTTTTTTTAAACGATTCTTGGTTCAAAACGACATAAGGCAAGAGGACATTGAGGATTTGGTTTTTTGGCAAAAAAGGCTCCAGGACCAGGTGGTTAAAAAGAAAAGATTTTGGGACTATAATAATCTGCTTCAAAAAGGTTTTTTGGCAAAAGATTGGGCGGCTGGCTTCACCATAACCTTAGATAAATATTCTTTAGATTTAAGAGAAAAGGTTGGAACAAGCGGCTTTAGAGAAATCATAGGGCACAAAGAAGAAATCAAACGGGTTGAAAGAATTCTTGAAAAGAAAGAAATCAATAATGTTCTATTAGTGGGGCAGCCGGGAGCTGGCAGAGACAGCATTGTTGAAGCTTTAGCCCAAAGAGCCTTTTTCAGCAAGAGCTCTGAGAATATAAACTTCAAACGGATTTTAAAATTTGACATCACCTCTCTTACAGCTGAGATTACTTCATCAGAAATGCAAGAAGCAATACTTGATAAGTGCTTTCAAGAGGCAGTAAAGGCAGGGAACATTATCTTAGTTATTGATGAATTTCACAATTTTGTTTCTGATATTCCAAAGCCAGGGGTAGTTGATATTTCAGGGATATTGGGACGATATTTAGCCCTCTCGGACTTTCAAATTATTGCTGTTACAACCTATGATGGTTTGCATAGCATCATTGAGAAAAACCCTTCTTTAAACAACCTTTTTGAGAAAGTGGAGGTTAAAGAAATTTCTGAAAAAGAGACGTTGCACCTTTTGGAAAACTATGTTCCTTTCTTTGAAAAAAAACACAAAAAATTCATAAACTACAAAGCCTTACGAGAAGTGCTAACCTTGAGCTCTCGTTATTTAACACAAACACCGTTTCCAGAAAAAGCCCTCCGCCTTTTAGATGAGGCTATGAGCTATTTGGCAGTTTACACTAAAGATTATGTTTTAAGAGAAGAGCATATCAAAAAGGTTATTACTGAGAAAACTGAAATACCTGTTGAAGAGCTTGAGGCAAAAGAAAAAAAGGTTTTGTTGAACTTAGAAAAGTTGATTCATCAAAGGATTATTAACCAAGAGGAAGCAGTAAAACAGACTGCCTCTGCTTTGAGAAGAGCAAGGGCTGAGGTAAGCTTACGGAAAGGTCCCATAGGAACTTTTCTGTTCTTGGGGCCAACAGGGGTTGGCAAAACAGAAACATCAAAAGCTCTGAGCAGTATTTATTTTGGCTCAGAAAAAAGGATGATAAGGCTGGATATGAGTGAATTCCAAAATCTTGAGGACATCAAAAGGTTAATCGGCTCTCAACACGAATCAGGGCTTTTAACAACACCTGTTAGGGAAAACCCTTTTTCTTTAGTTTTACTTGATGAAATTGAAAAAGCTCACGTGAAGATTTTAAACTTATTTTTACAGGTTTTGGACGAAGGCTGGCTAACCGATGGTATGGGAAGAAAGGTTGATTTTAAAAACACAATTATTATTGCAACAAGCAATGCGGGCGCAGAAATTATCCGACAAGACATTCAAGCAGACAAAGCTTTGAATATTATTAAAGATGACCTTTTAGATTATCTTTTCCGAGAGAAAGTCTTTCGGCCAGAGTTTATTAACCGTTTTGATGCTGTAATTGTTTTTCGTCCCTTAACAAAAGAGAATCTTTTAGATATTGCCCATCTTATGCTTGATAAACTTGCCAGGAACCTTCAAGACAAGGGAATACGGTTTGAGATCACGCTTCCCCTGAAACAAAAAATTGCTGAGCTTGGCTACAATCCTGTTTTCGGAGCAAGAGAAATGAAAAGGGTCTTGCAAGATAAGGTGGAAAACGTCTTGGCAAACGCAATTTTAAGCGGTAAACTAAAAAGAGGAAAAAGGGTAGAGGTTGACCCAACCAATTTTGAATTAATTATAAACCCTATAAATGTAGATATGTGAAAAGGTCGAGGCAAAGATTAAATATTAATTATTCAATACAATGAAAGCAATAGCCTTAATTCCAATTATAGTGGTAGGGGTGGTGGTTGTTGTGGTGCTGGGGTTGCTTGGCACTCAAACATGGAACCCTAGTTGGAATCCATTCCAGGGTATAGCAGAAAACCGGCTGGTTGAAAGGGCATTTGCCAAGCTTTCTGACCTGGACAGCTTTACAATGACAGCAAGAATTGAAGCTGAGATTTATGCTGCTCCCTCAGGCCAAGAAGCTCAAGGTGTTAATGTTTCTATTGTGTTTGAGGATTCAATTGACAAAGAAGATCCTGAGAATATAAAGAGCTCTGGCACAATCAGTTTTTCAGCTGAGGCTGAAGGTACCACAATGGAAGCGAGGGGAGAAATTATTACCTTTGGTAAAATTATATACGCAAAGCTCACCTCAATGCCTCTCTTGCCTTTTCCTGTTGAGGGCCTTGATGAAATAAAGGGCCGGTGGTTCAAGATAGACACAGAGAAACTGGCAGAAATGGCAGGAAGAGAGAATCTCCCTTTTGATGGAATGCAGCAAAAAGAAATGTTAGAGGATTTGAAGAGTTTGGGCAAAGACAAAAAATTCTTTATGGTGGAAGAGAATTATGGCCAAGAAGAGGTGGATGGAGACAAAGCTGATCATTATTTAGTCACGGTTAACAAAGAAGCCTTTAAAGAGCTCATCCCCGAGTATCTTGAACTAATGAAAAAGTATGTGCCAGAGGAGTCTCTGGAAGATTATGAAAGAAATGTTGAAGATATTTCAGAACAGTTGCCTGATAAAATTGATCAAGGCTGGGAGATAATAGGAGGAATTAGCTTTGACATCTGGGTTGCCAAAAGAAACTCAGCTTTGAAGAAGATAAGGTGGGAAAAAGACATAGACCTAGCTTCAATTGAAGCCCTGCAAGAGAGAGCAGGGGAGGTTGAAGGAAATATAAACGTTGTTTTTGAATTGGTATTTTCTGATTTTAACGAAGAATTTGAAATTGAAGAGCCAGAAGACTCAACCCCGATTGAAGAAATGATTCCAGGCTTTTCTTCTTATATTGCACCTACCATTGAATCGGAAGCAAGCCAGCGTGATTCTCGGATTATCGCTGCTTTAAGTCAAGCAAGAACAGTAATGGTTTTCCTATTGGTTGAGGAGGGCAACTACGACAATTTTAGTTGCGACAATGAGGATATGGAAATGCTTTGTGAGGAGGTGATAGCTCAAGGAGGAAGGTTGAATATTGCCAAAGATAGTTTCTCTGATTCCCAAGCAGCTTGCGTTTGGTCTTCACTCATTGAATCAGATCATTGGTATTGCGCAGATAGCGAAGGTTATGCTGGCTGGACAACTGTTTATCCAGAAAGTGAAGGGTACTGCCAAGACGGGGAGAGTGCTGTTTGCCCACCGGTTTCGCAATCAGCCTTCTGATAATACTGGAAAAACCCAAAAACCCGAACCAAAGAAAAGGGGACTCAGACCCTTTTTCTTTGGTTTAGAATAAACAGCATAGGTTGATTGTATCGGAATTTCAATTACAATTGAAATTCCGATACATCAGAAGGGGGTCGGGGAAGAAGAATTCTTCCCCGTGTAGGAAAACAGTCGCTCAGACAGGGCTCCCAATTGAATTTATAAAATAAATTCAATTGGGAGAGCGACGTTAGAAACCGAGGGTTTCTAAAGAACATAGCTCGCGAGCGGAGCGAGCGACTATGTTCGTTTTGGTTTGACTTTTTAATTTTTTGTACTATAATTTGAGGAATGTTAGAGAAAATAATTATCAAGCTAAAAAGAATATTTATTCCCTCTGAAGAGAATGACTTCAAGCCTGGATTCTTGAAAAGCAGGTTTTTATTTTATTATCTTTTGGTTCTGATTGTTTTGAAGATCGGGGTTGTTTTGCTTGTAATAAGTCTTCCTCAAAATATATTTTTTGCTGATGTTTCAAGAGCTATCATAATGGAATTAGCCAACAAACAAAGGGAAGATTTGGGGCTCTTACCCTTGAAAGAAAATCCTCAATTAAACGAGGCTGCCCTTCTTAAGGCTAAAGATATGATCACTAAGAATTATTTTGGCCATCAGAGCCCGCGGGGAACCAGCCCCTGGGACTGGCTCACAAATGTTGGGTATGATTATCAAGCGGCTGGCGAAAACTTAGGCATAGGATTTTTAGATTCAGAAGAAATTTATCAAGCCTGGAATGATTCTTCTTCCCATAAGGCAAATCTCTTGAACCCAAAATACAAGGAAACAGGAATCGCTATTTTACAGGGCTATTTTAAAGGCAATAAAACAACGGTTGTTGTTCAATTTTTCGGCTCTGAGAAAAAGGGGGTTGAATTGTTTTTTGAGCCCCAAACGGTATCAGCTAAAGAATCGCCCGAAGCAACAGGCCAAGTTGGAGAGGTTGTTCAGCCATCTGAAGTTCCAAGCGACCTTGTCTCTGCTGAAGTATCGTCTGAAAGGGGCTTGAAATTCAGATTGTTAAAGTTTATGGCCAAAGACTATAGCAATCTTTTGCAGAAAATCATATTCTATTCATTGTTTTTAATTTGTATTGCTTTGATTGTGAACATAATAATCAAACCCGACATTCAAAACAGGCAGTTGATTATTAAAACTTTAAAAATACTTTCTTTATTAATTCTGCTTGTTCTTTTGAACAAAGCCATAATATTGAAATTAATCCCTCATACTTTAGGCATAAATTAGGTTATGAAAGAAAAAGATAATGAAAAATCAAAAAATACTTTTTGGAAAAAAGTCCACATACTCTGGAAGCCTTTTTTGATTCTTTTTTTCCTCTTTTTTGTTATCTGGAATTGGAACAATATTTTTTGGACTTTAAACTATCATGTTATATTTGAAAAAGTGATTTCTCCTTTTGTTAAGGCAAAAAAGATGTTGACTAACGAGGAACCGCAAGGAGAAAATTATTTTGTAAGAGAGGGAAAAATAGAAATCCCCAAAATCAACATTGAAGCCCCTCTTTTGTTTATTGACCAAAATGAGAATAATAATCTCAGCGAAAAGGACTTTCAAGAATATCTGAAAGATGGCGTTGTTCACTATCCAGATTCCACCTTACCAGGTACTGAAGGGGTAAGTGTTATTTTAGGACACAGCGCTCCTCCTGGCTGGCCTAAGATTAATTACGACTGGGTTTTTAATGATATAAATAAGCTGGAACCAGGTGATGAGATTTCTGTATATATAAATGATGAAAAGCAATTCATCTATCAGGTTGCAAGAAAGGTATTCTTGGAAAAGGGAGAAGAAATTTCCTCCCTAACAGAGTTGACCCCGTTAGAGACTCAAGGAGCCCAAGAAATCGAGGAAGAGACCTCACAAGAAAAGTTTCTAACGGGGTTGACAAAATCCAAGCCTGTGCTAATCTTAATAAGTTGTTGGCCTCCAGGCAAAGATAAACAAAGGATTGGGGTTGAAGCTGTGTTGATTGATTAAATATGAGAAATAATTTCAAAAAATCAATAACAAGCATTACAAAAGCTATTTTAATTGGCGCTGGTTTAACTGCGCCTGTTTTAGGGTTTGCAGCTTCCACCTTGCCAGTAGATCCTCCAACAGTTATCACTGACAATGTAAGCAATGTTCATTCAAATTCCGCTGTGCTCCACGGAAGAGTAACAAATAATGGGGGGTGCGTTGAGATGACTACCTGGTTTGAATATGGCAAAGACACTTCTTATGGCTCAGAAACTCAGAAGGAGTTCCGTAAAACATTAGGCTCTTTTTCAGATAGTATTTCTGGTTTATCTCCTGGCACTACTTATCACTACAGGGCAGTGGTTAGAAACAACACTAAAACAGGTTATGGGTCTGATAAAACATTTACTACTTCAGGCTCACCGCCCAGCCCCTCTTTTGATGTGAGGGTTTCTGCCAAGAATATTTCAAGAGGCGATACAACCTGGTACAACTCTTTAAGGGCTGAGCCACTTGAGCTTTTGATGTTCAGAATCAGGGTTATCTCAACAGGCAATAGTGAAGTTGCAAATATTAGAGTAAAAAATACCCTGCCAACAAACATAATTTATCAAGGCGATTTGCTTATTGATGGCGCTTTCAGCTCCAAAAACATTAATACTGAACAAGTCAACATAGGGGACTTGTCAGCAGGGCAGACAAGGATTATTACCTTTGAAGCTCAGGTGGCTGCTGAAACAAAGTTTAACTATGGAACGAGTAATCTGGTGAACACTGTCCTTGCTTATAATGAGGATTTTTCTCACACAGACACCTGCACAATTATGGTAACCAGAAAAGCAGTGGCTGGCGCTGCAACCGATGTTTCAACAGGCATAACAAATGATATCTTTGATTCTATTTTATTCCCGCTTGCTTTAGCTTTTCTTATGGTCTGGATTTTCAAATCAAGGTTTATTGGTTTGGATGAATGGACCCACAAAAGAAAGAAAAAGGTAGATGAATATCGGGCAAAAAAGAAATTGAAGAGGAAAATCGCTCAGGCTAAATCTCAAGGATATTTTGAGAAATAACAATAAATAGTATTAAATCTTGTTAAAACCACTTCTTTTTTCCAAGGAAGTGGTTTTAAAATACGTTCTGTGAATAATCTGTGGAAAAGTATTGTGGAGAGACCTGAGAAACCCTTATTTTTCCTATAAATCTGCCTGTTTAAAAAGTGGAGTAATATGGGTTGACTTTGGGCTAAAATAAAGGGAAAATGGAAACAGATGGAGGATTGTGGATAAATGTGGGGATAAACCTGCATTCCTGTGAATAACTATGTTCTTAGGAGAATACAACTATACCTTAGATGAAAAAAAGAGGCTGGCAATTCCGCCTAAATTCCGCCACGTCCTGGGTAAAAGAGCAGTGATTACAAGGGGGCTGGATAACTGTTTATTTTTATATCCTTTTAATGAATGGAAAAAGCTGGCTGAGAAGTTAAGTAAACTTCCTTTATCGCAAGCTGATGCCAGGGGATTTGCCAGAATCATGTTGGCAGGAGCCATGGAGGTAAGTTTAGACAGGTTAGGCAGAATTTTAGTTCCTGATTATTTAAAAAAATATGCCACTTTACAGAGAAAGGTAGTAGTTGCTGGACTTTACAATCGGATTGAGGTTTGGGATGAGAAAAGGTGGGAATTATATAAGACTAAAACAGAGAAAGAGGCAGGGGATATAGCTGAAAGATTAAAGGAATTAGGGGTTTAATTATTTAAAGCCTCGGACAAATTGCCTCAAGGAGCACGGCGTCGGTCTATGTGGTATTAAAAGGTTATTTTTCGACCGCGCCTGTCTCTCGTCAATCCTCCCAAGTTTCTGTGATAATACAATGCCTGTGGTGGGCTTGACTGCGAGACGCTCCTTTCGACAATTGTCCTCGGCTTTTCTATGACACATAAATCTGTTCTTCAAAAAGAGGTGATTGAGTGTCTTGAGCCAGCGCCCAATGAGAATTTTATAGATGCAACCTTTGGGCTTGGTGGACACTCAAAAGATATTTTGCAAAGAATAAAACCCAATGGCAAGGTATTAGGTATTGAGATTGACCAAGAGCTTTACAAAAGATCGAAGATTAACGGACACTTGATTTTGGTGAATGATTCTTATCTGAAGCTGGAAAAGATTGTTAAGCAGTATGAGACGAAATTATTTGACAGGATAAACGGGATCTTGTTTGACCTGGGAATGTCAAGCTGGCATTTAGAGGAATCTGGCAGGGGATTCAGCTTTCAAAGAAATGAGGTGCTAGATATGAGATACGACAAGAATGGCTTGACAGCAAGAGAAATTATCAACAAATGGCAAAAGAAAGATATTGAAAAAATCCTAAGAGAATATGGGGAAGAAAGGTTTGCTGGAAGGATTGCCAGAGAAATTGTTGAGCTGAGAAGAAAAAATCCTATTCAAACAACCCTCCAATTAGTTGAAGTTATTCAAAAAGCGATTCCTAAAAAATATCAAAGGGGCAAACACCCAGCCACCAGAGCATTTCAAGCCTTAAGAATTGCTGTAAATCAAGAGCTGGAAAACTTAAAAAAGGTTCTTCCTCAAGCTCTAAGAGTTTTAGAAAAAGGGGGGAGAATAGTTGTTATCTCTTTTCACTCGCTTGAAGACAGAATTGTCAAAAACTTTTTCAAAGAAGCTCAAAAAAAAGGGTTGATAAAGATATTAACAAAAAAACCTATTAGTCCTTCTCTTTCTGAGGTTAAAGAGAATCCTCGTTCAAGGTCAGCAAAATTAAGAAGTGCGATAAAAATATGAATACTTTATCTCTTCGTTTGCCAATAATATCTCATTGCGGTCGCTTAAAAACCAGAACTATCCTGAAGCTTATTTTCGGGGGCTGTGCCATTTGCATTTTGCCTCTTTTGGCAATCTATCTTTTCCAAGTGGGCGATTTAATAAAAGTGAGCTTATCAACTAAAGCTTATGGGGCGGAAATTGAAGAACTTAAAGAAAAGGCATTGATTTTGCAGACCGAATCAACCGAACATCTTTCTTTGGGTATCATAGAAGAAAAAATCCAAGAGTCTAACTTTGTTAAGGTAGAGGAAATCAAATACATTCCTATTCCTTCTTATTATTTTGCAGCGTCCGAGAATCAATAAAAAGAAAAGATAATAGAATATGAGAAATTGGAAGGCAAACATTATTTTCTTTCTGTTTGTGTCTGTGGGGGCACTTGTTATCTGGCAGCTGTACAATCTCCAAATAAAAGATGGTGAATATTACGAAGCTTTGGCTTTGGGGCAACACATCTCCTTTTATGAGACATCTGCTCAAAGAGGGGGTATTTTTTTAAAAGGAAAGCAAGATCTGCCATTAGCTCAAACAAAGAGAAAAAATATAGTCCGTATTTTCCCGGATAAAATACCTAACTCTTTCTTGGAAGAGGGCATTGAATTTTTAGCTGGTATTTTTTCTTTAGAGAAAGAGGATTTACTCATTATCTTTAACGAGGCACGAGTATTTAAAAAAGAAGTATCAGATGAGCAAGCTCAAAAAATTAAACAGCAAATAGAGCAAAAAGAAACCAAGGGGATTTTCTTGGAAGAGATAGTGGGAAGGTTTTATCCACAAAAAAGTTTAGCCTCCCATGTTATAGGCTTTGTTAACGAAGAAGGAAACGGGCAGTATGGAATCGAGGGCTTTTATGATGGAATAATAAGAGGGGAGGAAGGCTTTTCAGGACAAGGAAAAACCCCTCTGGGATATGTATTTTTAAATTCAAAGAATGAAGGATCTTTAAGTCCAGGGGCAGATATCTGGCTGACCCTGGATTACAATATTCAATACTTTGCTGAAAAATTACTCAAAGAGGCAAAAGAGGAATGGGATATTGACTCTGGCCAGATTATAGTCCAAGAGCCATCAACCGGAAAGATATTAGCCCTGGCTCATTTCCCAAGCTTTGACCTCAACGATTATGCAAGCCAAGAAAAGTTAGAAGTGTTTTTGAACTCTGCCACTCAAAAGCTCTTTGAACCAGGCTCGGTTTTCAAGCCAATTACAATGGCTGGCGCTTTGGAAGAAGCATTAATTACTCCAGAAACAGAATACGAAGACAAAGGCTATGTTGAGGTGGGCGGCCCTCCTATTTACAATTTTCAGAAAAGGATATGGGGCCAGCAAACAATGACCGACGTTTTGGAAGAGTCAATTAACACAGGGGCAGTATTTGTTGAAAAAACCCTTGGCAAAAATCTTTTTCTAAGATATTTAGAAAAATTTGGCTTGTTTGAAAAAACCGAAATTGACTTGCAGGGTGAAACCTTTTCTCTTAACACAATTTTGAAGAACGGCTATCCCCGGGATTTTGCTGTAGCTTCATTCGGGCAGGGGATTGAAGTAACCCCTTTGCAAATGGTTAGGGCTTTCGGAGCCATTGCTAATGGGGGCGACCTGATGAAACCCTATATCGTTGAAAAAATTGTCAAAGCTGATGGAGAAGAGATTAAAACCAAACCTGAGGTTCAAAGAAAGGTCATTTCAGAAACGGCTGCTGGTAAATTAACCTCAATGCTGGTGAGCGTGGTGGAGCAGGGCTCTGGCAGAAGAACAAAGATTGATGGTTATTTTATTGCTGGCAAAACAGGCACTGCCCAAGTACCCCTGAAAGAAGGAGGGTATTCAGAGGAAGAAACAATCCAAAGCTTTATGGGCTATTTTCCAGCCCTTTCAGCAAGGGTGTTGATTTTTGTAAAATTAGACAATCCCAAAGGGGTTACAACAGCCAGTCACTGCGCTGTTCCTTTATTTAAGAAATTAGCCAAACATATTATTGATTTGTGGGCAATACCACCGTCTTTTGAAGAAAATGGCTAAATTCATAACAAAATACGCTTTTCGCAAGATACAGCCAAAAGTGATTGTTGTTAGCGGAAAAATCTCTGACATCGCCAAATCAGCCATTTCTCAGGTTTTAGCAAGCTTTTTGCGGGTAGGCAAAGTTTCAAAGGCTGTTCCTGACATTGAAGATATTAAAAAGAGAAATGTCTTTATCTTTGAAATGAAAGAAAAACAAGAACTAAAGAATTTTGAGTTCTGGTTGAAACATTCTTCTTTACCTATTTTAATTACAACTGTTTTGGGCGATATTCCTTCAGAAACAATTGTTTTTGCCTCAGAAAAATCAGAAGAAATTAATGACCTAGCAAAAAATCTGTCTCTTTTTAGCCACTTGGTTTTGAACTTTGACGATGAAACATCAAGGGAAATGTCTGACAACTTGAGTGTTTATAGTTTAAATTTTGGTATTGACGAAGGGGCTGACCTCAGAGCAACCGATTATCAATACACGACAAACGGAACCATTTTTAAGTTAAACTTTGAGGGCAATATTATGCCTGTTTGGCTAAATAAGCTTTTTGGCAAAAAGAATATTTACGCTGCCCTTTGCGCTTTAAGTATTGCCAAAATATTCAACTTTAACTTGGTTGAAGCCTCCCAATCCTTAAAAGAATGGCAGGGAATTAAGGGAGAGGGCAAGCTGATTGAGGGTATTAAGCAAACCTCTCTGCTTGATGACAGCTGCAATGCAAGCCCTTATTCTATGACTGAAATGTTGGATATCTTGGGCAAAATTAATGGAGAAAGACGAAAGATTGCCGTCCTGGGAGACATATTAGGAGTTGGCAAATACACTATTGAAGCCCACGAAACCATTGGCGAGAAAATAATAAGAAATGTTGACCTACTTTTTACCCTGGGACAAAGGGCAAAATTCATTGCTAAAACAGCCAGAGAAAAAGGAATGCCCCAAGACAAAATCTTTGAATTTAACGAAGCCTCCCAATTACTTCCTGTGCTCAAAAACAAAATAGCGCCCAATGACCTCATCCTTATCGACGGCTCCAAACAAATGCAAATGGAAAAGATAACAGAACAGCTTCAAGCCTTGCAAAAATAAGGAAAATTTAGTAAAATCTCATAATCACTTTGACAAATCAGTGAAGGATCAAAAAGGAAGGAAAAAATCATGAAAGAGGCAATGCTAGAATCTGTTATAGTTCTTATGATTGTATTCGAGATACTCTTTGCTAGATTCTCAGGTTTTGGAGATTTCGGCATTCTCTTGTTTACGATCATAATAGTGATACTTCTTTGGGCTTCATACCTCCTTCTACGTATTCTCACCTTCTTTATGCATTTCTTCAGAGGCTGACTCAACTGAAATTTGTTTTTCCCACCACCCAGTTGGGCCAGCTTTTTTCATTTAAATTAAAAAGGACAGAGGCATTTAGCGAAAGCTAAAAAGCTCCCTGTCTTGTGTCCGGGTTTTCTTTATGAACCGCTTTTATGTTTATTTTGCTTTTTTATAATAAGAAATGTTGTTGTGTTGAACGGGTCGTGATGCATACCATATTCTAGGATGTTAAGACCATAAAGCTCAGCTGCTACCTGCGAAGCCAAGGTTGCGGTATTTATCGGCAACTTTCCCTCTGCAATCTTTTTGGCGCAAAGAGCTGTATCATCGCTGTCTTTACCGGGGGCTAATTTAATTTGAGGATATTTTTCAGCAAAAGTCCTCTTGCACTGGCTAACTGCTTGAGGATGACCAAAAACCTCTTGAACTTGGCTGATGTCCTTTATGGATGGATGCACCATCAGACATTGTAAAATCTCCATACCATAAACAGCCAGAACATCAAATTGGTATTCTCCCATAGCATACATACTAGGAACATAAGCTCCTGAACCAGAGTTAGCCATTGCAAAAACCCCTCTGTCGATTTTCCCTTTATCAACAGCTTTAATTACCTTTTCTGCCTCAATTAGGTATTTTAAGTCTAATTTGCTTGAATCAATTTTTATTTCTTCACAGAAACGAAGAATGGACTCATGGGTAAAGCAGCCCTCGATACCGTGAACGCCCACACTAACTTCCCCCTTTTGAATAGGGAAAATTTGGTCGATACTTTCGTGATGCTGAATATAGATTTTAGGTTTCATTGATATTTTTTTGTGAAAGGAAAATATTTTTTGCACAGAGTCTACGAACCAACGTTCTATCCACTGACGAACCCTCTTTCTCTCTACTAGCGGTAGAGCATCTACAAACTTACGTTGCTCGGCAATTCTTCGGTCAATCTCTTCTGATGAGATTTTACTCATCTCAGATAAAGCTTTTTTAGTGCTTTCAATTAAATTACCGTGAGCGCCGCAAATAAGGTCTTTTCTCAGCCAATCAGCAGAACTATTAATGGAATGAATATAAAAGCTAAAAAGTGCATTTGAGGCAGGTACTGCCCATTCCATTAGCTTTTCCATACTTGGCTTTTGCTGATTGCAGTCTCCAGCATAAGTAATTATCAAGCTATCAATAGCCATTGTTAACAACTCTGGTAAACTCAAAGTAACAGCAATCATAAAATCATGCTCATCCTCTGATACAACTTCCAAAAAACTAATACCTTGTTCTTTTAAAAAAGATAAAACAGTTTTTGTATGAGGATGGTTTTCTGCTTCTTTGTGGGTGGAAATAATTGCCCATTTTTGGCCTTGTAAGGGAACATATGGACCATGAAGTGGATGTAAAGAAAAATGAGCGGCGCCACCACAGGATTGGACAACCCTTGATAGACGCCGCTTTATTGAGCAGATATCAATGATTAGCTGTTGAGGAGTAAGACGTACCCCTCGAACTAAATTGGGAATAGCATCCCGCGGTATGCTTAACCAAATAACATCTGCTTTCCAAACCTTATCCCATGCTTCCTGTGTACTGTCCTTATCCACTCCCAAAACAGGTCCTAATTTTCTAAGAAGGGGTAAGAGGAGGTTTTTAGCCATCTCTCCTTGATCCCCTATAACAGCATTTGTCATATGTGCTATTATATCACATTACCAGCCCTAACACGAGAGAGGAGTTTCATATTCATGTGCTCCTCGAATTATGTTAGCACCGTGGCCAGTGATGCCACCGAAAAAGAGCATCTCTGGGCTACCGAAAGAGTGAAGCTCCTTTAGATCATACAGATCTCTGGATCTTTCAGTAGTAATACAGACTTCCACACTTCGTTCAACAGCACAGAGCTCAGCAGCATGGGCATTACTATTAGCTTTCACAATTGCCTCATCTGGGATAAAGCCTTCTAATAAAGGCGCTGGCGAAGGGTGAGAGGCTACCCGTACCTCCTGCCACCACTCACTTGGCCAGAACTCCCAAGGCACACCCTCAAAGCTGTCTATTATATCCTGTCTCGTCACAAGTTGCATTTTATCCAAACGCATTACTTCCGTGATGAAGAAAGGATAAACATCTGGATTCTGAAAAAACAACTCCTTAAGACCAAAATAGACAGCACAGGTCCAGAAGATAGCGACTTCTCGCCCTACAACCCCGCGTGCCTTCTCCAAACACTCCTCTGGTGTATCACCAAGCTCAACAACAGCTTTATGGCGTATGCCCATCCTATCTATGCATCGTTGACAAGCCTGTAGGATGTTAGTCCCTTTAGGGCCTAAGGCGAAACACCTTACTTTACGAACCACTTGCGACTGAAGGGCTGTTTGGATTTCAGGGTCAGTCCGTGGTAATCCCTCAAGAGAAGAAAATGTTTTCAGATATCTTACACCCGTCTTGTTATCAGTTACCGACATAAATCATGCCTCCTTATCAAGTCCCAAAGCCTTATCTATCCGCTCCAGACCCTCTTTTAATTCTGGTAGAGAAGAAACCGGAGCATAGGATATCCTAATACGGTCATCACAACCAAACGCTATGCCCGGAGTTACAACCACACCTGCCTTCTCCAGAAGAAACTCTGCTAACTCTGTACTGCTCATATCAACCATTCTTGGGAGAGCGGGAAAAGCGTAAAAAGCGCCGTGAGGCAAAGGATAATCAATACCTCGTTTTTCCAGCCATTGAATCAGGCATCTCCTCCTTTGATCTAACTCCCAAAGCATATACGGTTCTGGGGAATGCTCTAAGGCCACTGTGACTGCTTCCTGAGAAATAGCACAGGGAGAAACAAGGAATGCCTCCAGCCATATCTCGATTTTTTCAACAACATTTTTTGGACCAGTTAACCATCCAATCCTCCAACCAGACATACTCCAGCTTTTTGAGGCGGAACGGACAGTAACTGTTCGTTCTGCCATTTCTGGAAAAGATCCTAAGCTGACATAATCTATGCCATAAACAAGCCTAGCATATGCTTCATCTACGATAAAAGCAAGGTCAAGCTCAGCCAATTTCCCCAGCTCGTCCGTGTCCCAAACCATGCCTGTTGGATTATTTGGTGAATTAATGAGCAAGAATTTACTTCTCTCAGATAGATACTTTTCAACCCTATCCCTTTTTAAGACAAATCCATCCAATGCTGTATCAACAAATACTGGTTTAATTCCAAGCACTTCAGCCACAGCAACATAAGGAGGATAGTAAGGACTGGGTATTAATAGCTCATCTCCTTCATCACATTCTCCTTCATCACATAAAGCCAGGATGGCACTCGCAATCAACGGTTGAGAGCCAGCAGACACTATTGTATTATCACTCGTAGCGTATATGCCGCTTTTCTCAAAATCAACTGCAGCCATAGCCCGTAATTTTGCTAATCCTCCAGCTGGCGTGTACTTAGTATGCCCTTCTTCAATTGCTCGAATTCCCGCTTTTTTGACATAAGCAGGAGTTTGGAAATTGGGGTCTCCAACCGCAAAAGAAATTACGCTTTTTCCTTCACCTTGCATTTCCCTTGCCTTTCTGAAAAACGCCTGAAGAGGGGAAAGCCTTAATCCTTCTACTCTTTTTGAAGTCTGCATTTTTCACTGACCTCCTTCGCATGTATGAGTCGTTTATCTTCTTCGGCTGGGAAACTTTTTTTCAATAAAAGGAATAAATGAGTCCTTTTTCACTGCTTCTATACTACATAAAAACCAAACTTTTGCAAGTTTTTCCATAACGACTTTACTGAAAAATGCACATTTAGATTAAAGAAGGACAGAGGCATTTAGCAAAGGCTAAAAAGCTCTCTGTCCCATCCTCCCTAATCTACAATAGCACCATCTACCTCAGGGATTTCTTCATTACGGAAAACTCTTACCTCTCCAATTACTCTTGCTATACTTATTTTGAATGTTTCAACATCCACAGGTTTTTCTGTTTCGACCACAAAACCTTTTCCATGCTCACGCTGAAAACATTCATAGTCAAAAATAGCTTGAGGATTGTCCGGTTCTCTACTAACAGTCCAGTCTGGCTTTGACTCATTTAAGGCTTGCATTAGCCTAGGTATTTCTTCTGGATCTCTTGGTATTACCAGAAAAATCCGATCTTTTACTTCACTCATCTTATTCCCTCCCTAGTCAAGTCAAGCATAACACCTTTGGCATCTCATTGATCATCAACACAACTTTTTCAGGAGTTATTATTGTGTCAGGTGGAATGATTCCTTGTTGAAAAAGCCTGTCAATCCCACTCTTACTTAGCTCTACTATCACTCCTTCCCCAAACTCTTCCTGGTATTTAACGTAGCAGCCTGCCTCTCGAAGCTGAATACCTGATGGCGACAGTATTTTCACCCCAATACTTTGGAGAGTTTCCCTAAGCCATTCGATTGTTCTGTGATAAGGATGAGGTATTAATAGCCATCTCTGCTTTCCCTCTGCGCTGGACCTTAACTCAGCAAGCGCTAACTTCTCTCCGTTAAGTACTCTATCAATTCTATCAAGGGCTTCCTGAATACGCCATAACGGCTCTGAAGCAAAGGAAATTCTGATAAAGTCTTGGAAGAAAAGACCGCCAAAAGCACTGCCAGGAGTTACGGCTACATACGCTTCTTCCAAAAATCGGTTGGCTAAATCCAAAGTATCGCCATAGCGAGAAAGATTGGCAAATACATAGAGACCGCCCTGTGGAGCAGGAAAACTAATACTTCTTTCTCTCAGCCATTCCATTATGTATTGCCTTCTTTGATCTAGCTCTTCAATCATTCGCTGGGGAGCTTTTACAATCAGCTCCTGCGTCGCTTCCAAGCCAAGCATTACAGAGTACTGAGAAATAGAGCACGGGCAATCCATGCCTAATTTAAGATAGAGCTTCATCGCATCCAGTACTTTTTGGGGACCGGTAAAGTAGCTAATTCGCAATCCACTCATTGAATAGGTGTTGGGCAAAGAACGGACAGTGATAATATTGCCCCGCAAAGCAACTTGAGATGCCGGGCTTACATATTCTATATCATCGTAAAGAATACGATGATACGCTTCATCAACTACAATCCAGACATCCTTCAAATCAGATTCAAGCTCCTTGAGTATTCCTACCAGATCCCAGACCATACCTGTTGGATTGTTCGGGGTAGTCAGAATCAGAATTTTGGACTCCAAGGAAAGTCGATTCCTAATTCTTTCTGGGGTTAAAACAAAGTAATCCTGCTTTGTGTTAACGACAATCACTTCTCCTCCATAGAAACGAGTGAGGTTAAGGTAAGGATAATAGGTAGGAATTGGTATTAGAACTCTATCTCCAGGATTACACAAAATGGCAATCAGGGCACTGAGAAGCGGCTTGGCACCGTTTGAAACAATAATTTCATCGGGTGCAACTTCAATACCATCTCTTGCAAAGTCTTTTGCTAATACCCTTTTCAGTCTTTCATCTCCAGAGGCACTGGTATATTGAGTGAAGCCTCTTTCAATTACCTCATGCGCTGCTCTCTGAACAGGTTTCGGTATTGGGAAATCATTATCTCCTATGTCTAAGGAAATAATATCTTTACCTTTCTCTTTCATCCTGTTCATTTTAGCAGACAATCTATCCAGTTCTGACCATTTTAATTCTCCAGCCCTTTCTGATAATTTCATAACCTTTCTCCTTTCTCTTGAAATAACAGGAAGACTTGAAACTTGACTAACTTCCGTATGAACTTGTCAACGACCTAAAAAAAGCGCCTCTTCCAGAAGAGGCTAATTTGAATTTTCTTTTACTCTATATTTTTTATAGTTTTTAGTTTTTTGGAAAACTCAAACCAGCCCCTTTCTTAAAAAAGGTAAAGAAAACAAAGAAGAAGATTTTGTTAGAACTGGTTTGTTTTCTCATATATTATTCTTTTTACAAAATTTAAAGATTTTTGTCAATACCTTAAGCCAGCCTCAAGTAATTTCTTCCTTAAGCTTTTAATATTTTAGCTAAAAATTGACAAAATTAGCCAAAACCAAATTTTTGCAAGTTTTCCACAATTTGCTCTTGACATTTATTTTAAATATTGTAAAAAGAATAATATGCAACAAACTAGTCCTAGAGGTTATTTCTATTTCTATTTTTTTTACCCCTCAAGAGAAAGGGGCTGGTTTGAGCTTTTCATAAATACTCTTACAAAGACTAAAAGAAGAATAAACGCATAGGAATAAAGACAGCAATGGAAATCTCCAACGAACCCCTTTCTTGAGGGGTTTTTAAGTTGTGCAGCCCTTTGCCAAAATTTTAGGACTAGAAGTAATTAAGGAAAGGAGGTTATTAAATGAATGCTAAAGTAGTTGATATTGTCAAAGTGGAAGAAAGATTCATCTTTAGGATTAAATTGATAATCCGCCTAATTAGAAAGTTAAGCCTAGACGCATGGACAATGCCTTATTCTGCTAGAACTCCTATTCGTATTCAAATCGAAGCAACGAGGAACCATAAAATTCTCTTATGGCTACAGAAAAAAATCATTCGAGTGGCAGTAAGAGTCATAGGTGGTTCTAACAACACCAGTGGTTACACCGGAAAGGAAAAATCATGTATCAAAAAGAAAACGAATCAGCTTGCTCGATTATAATCAGTAGAATTGAACACTGGCTTACAGAGATGGCCAGACCCTCAGAGGAGCAATATAGGGATGGTATGTATAAGCCCAATCATCGCTTATAGGGACAGGATAGGCGAGCTTCTGTTTGTTCTCAAGGAGATAACCTCTGACAGCCAATCCTCAAGTATTATTGAGCAACTAAAGGCAATGAGGGAAAGGCTTACCGATGGCGATCTGAGGTCAAAATTCAACGCCATCATTGATGAAATGAAAGGAGAAAGTAGTATGAGTATAAAAAGCCAAGCACCGACTGATGAAATCAGGATAGGTAATGAGACAAAACTGGTTATTTTGACAGATGGAACAGCAACGGCTGAGGAACAAGCCAAGAGGTTCCTGGCAGAGAAAGTTTCATTGCCAGAAGAAAGCTTGAGAATAATAACTCTGTCTGGGCGAACCGAAGAAGTAGTTTGGCTAACTGCCTTCGGTAGGATAGATTTATTCGATCGGATGACCAGTGTTTTTCCTCCTAAAGCTACTCTGATCATGAGCGGTACCCAAGAAGAGATAAATGCGGCCTTCAGGTATCCTGGCTACGTCTGAGGTAAAGAAAATGGAAAGGAATGGTGGAAATAAGGTGAAAGACATAAACCTCCCTTGGGCACGCCCAAGGGAGGTTTCTCATTTCCAGATAGGGACCGTACCGATTGCTGCTATTTCTAACGGAGCATCTCTAACTCTAACGGGGTTGACAAGCCTCCTTGAGTGAGTATAATCTTAAGTATATGTTAGAGAGTAATGACAAGTTGAGAATCGCATGGTGGTGGACCTTGTTACAGTCCTTTGCTGCAAGGTCCTGCTTTAGTATTTTGAGAAAGGGATAGAGTAGACAAAAACATCACATAGCCAAGAAAAACAATTCTCTCCAGGACTTTGCAGGAGGGGATTTTTGTTTTCGCTTAACTCCTTTAGCTCTTTTAGAATCAGGAGAGGAAGCAAGAGTGTCATAATGGTGTCATAATGATTAGAATCAGAAGAGGAGGCCAAAAATGAGCCAGAAGAAAGACGAAGGAACCATTCTGTTTGATCTGGGTAGAGGAAAACGCAGAGAAGCAACTGAAAGAGAAATTGAGCTTGGAATACTCCCGCCATCTGTAGAATCGGTGATTTATCGTGATAGCGATGGAAGCGAAACTCGCCGCTACAACGACGGAATGGGAAGATGACATAGGAGAAGGGGACTAAAGCTTAAAAAAGCTTAGTTCCCTTCTTCTCCACTTTTTATTTTATCTTCAATTTGCTACAATAAGATAAATTTATTCAAATATTTATGAAAAAATTAGGAAAATTTGGTAAATACGGGGGTATGTTTGTGCCAGAAACATTGATGCCTGCTTTGGAAGAATTAGAGCAAGCCTATATTAGATTTAAGAAAGATAAAAATATTCAGGCTGAATTTAAATACCTCCTTAAAGAATATGCTGGGAGACCAACGCTTCTTTATTTTGCTGGCAACCTGTCTAAGAAACTAGGCTGCAAAGTTTATTTGAAACGCGAGGATTTGTTGCACGGCGGAGCTCACAAAATTAATAATGGATTGGGCCAGGGACTGCTTGCTAAGTATATGCAAAAGAAGAGGATCATTGCAGAAACAGGAGCTGGGCAACATGGTTTTGCAGCTGCCTTAGTTGGAGCTTTCTTAGATATTCCAACAGAAGTTCATATGGGCGTTGAAGACATAGAACGACAGTATATGAATGTTTTAAGAATGCGAGCCTGTGGCGCTAAGATTCTTCCTGTTGAGGTAAGACCGGGCATTGGCACTCTTAAAGACGCGGTTAATGAAGCTTTGCGTGATTGGGTAACCAACGTAAGAACAACTTATTATTTAATTGGTTCGGTTGTTGGTCCTCATCCTTACCCAACCATTGTTAGGGATTTTCAGCGGGTAATCGGCAGGGAAATTAAAAAACAGATTTTACAGAAAGAAGGAAAGTTGCCTAAGGCAATAATCGCCTGTGTGGGTGGTGGCAGTAATGCAATTGGCGCTTTTTATGACTTTCTCAAAGATAAAGGGGTGGAGTTAATTGGAGTTGAGGCAGCTGGCTTGGGTTTAAAATCTGCCAAGCATGGAGCCTCTATTGCTCGAGGCAAAGACGGTATTTTGCACGGTTCATTATCAAAGGTTCTTCAAAATGAAGATGGTCAAATTCAAGAAGCCTACAGCATTTCTGCAGGACTTGATTATCCAGGGGTAGGCCCTGAACATACTTATTTGGCAGGAATCAAAAGAATAAAATATGCCACTGCCAGCGACAAAGAAGCCTTAAATGCCTTTAAAGTGCTTTCTCGCACTGAAGGCGTTATTCCTGCCCTGGAATCAGCTCATGCAATAGCTTACCTTATCAAATATGCCAAACACTACTCCAGGAACGATATTGTTGTTATTAATCTTTCGGGCAGGGGCGATAAAGATATGGACCAGGTTTCTAAATACTTCAAGTATTAAGTTATGAATAGAATCAAAACAACCTTTCAAAAAGCTCAACGATTAGGACAAGGCATTTTTATGGCTGGCATGGTTCCGGGCTTTCCAGATTTGAACAGCAGTTTTAAAATCGCCAAGGCCATTATTAAAGCTGGGGCTGATATTTTAGAATTGTCTGCTTCTTTTTCTGACCCAGTAGCTGATGGACCAACCCTGCAACAAGCCCACGCCAGAGTTTTGAAGCAGAGGACTACGAAAAGCCAAACCTTTCAATTATACAAAAAAATAAGAAGGTTCTCTCCAAAGACTCCCTTATTTGTAATAGAATATGCCAACTGCGTTTATCGCCCAGGAATTAATAATTATTACCAAAAACTCGCTACCAGTGGAATAGATGCTCTTTTAATTCCTGACCTATCTCTTGAAGAAGCCGTTCCATTCCTTAAAGCAGCCGTAAAAAACAAAATAGCTCAAGTTTTTATTGTTGCTCCAACCACGCCCAAAAAACGTTTAATAAAAATCAGCCAAGCAAGCAAGGCATTTCTTTATTTAGTAACCATTACTGGGGTTACTGGTGAGCGGAAGAAATTTTCTCAAGAAACAATTAGATTTATCCAAAAAACGAGGCAGATCGCAAAGCTACCAGTAATTGCTGGCTTTGGAATCAGCAAGCCTGAACATGTCCGCCAAGCTCTGACAGCTGGAGTTAATGGAGTTGTATCTTGCTCAGCCATTATTAACTTGATCAATCAGAACCTAACCAAAGAGAAGATAATGATGAAAAAATTAAAAGATTATGTACAGAAAATGAAAGAGAAAACCTTTTAAAATTATCCACAAAACTCGGGCTTGACAGGCTATTTTAGGTTTTATATACTGATTAATTCGTAATAGAGGATATATGAGCAAAACTAACCTCTACATTAAGTGTACAAAGCAGATGTGCTTCCCCAAGACAGGGAAGGGGGTTAGTTTGAGGTTTTTAAAACAATAGCAAAAAAGCTTTTTAGAAATTTCCAACGAGCCCCTTTCACTGAAAAGGGGTGTTTGCTTTTTATATAGGCCTTATTTTTAGCTCTTAGACAATCCTATATCGATCAAGGAGGGAAGAATCATGGATGAGGATATTACAAGAGAGTGTTGGGGATGCACTAGTTGCTTTAATACTACTGGCGTTGTAGAACGAGTTTCGAAGAAAAGAGATACATGCCCTTATTGTGGCATGGCAAGAAAAAAGACCAGAAAACAAAAAAAGAGAGAAAGAAAAAGAAAAAGAAATGGCGGATAGGGGTGTGATCGATGGCAAAAGTGAATTCATAAGCGTCGCTAAGGAGTTCGCGACGCTTTTGTATTGTTTTGAAAAAATCTTGCCATTTTGCTTATTTTTGATATGATAAAGAAAATTTAAGTTTTTACGGCCTCATCGTCTAGTGGTTTAGGACACCGCTCTCTCACAGCGGAAACAGGGGTTCAACTCCCCTTGAGGCCACAAAGCTATGGATCTTGTTTTTATTTATATAACCAATCCCACAAGAGAGGAGGCAAAAAAGATAGCTGAGCGGTTGCTTGAAAAGAAATTAATTGCTTGTGGCAATATCTTTCCCATCAACAGCTTATACTGGCGGGAAGGCAAAATTGCAGATGAGAATGAATTTGTTTTAATTGCCAAAACAATTGATGCAAATTTTGAAAAAGTAAAAAACGAGGTTGAAAAAATACATTCATATAAAACACCTTGCATTGTAAAAATCCCTGCCAACCCCAACAAGAAATATTCCAAATGGCTCGAAAACCAAGTAAAATAAATAAGCAGAAACAAAATGGTTCAAATCGTAGCGATCGCTATGGATTGAACCATTTTGTTTTGTATGTTATTATTGAGATATCCAATAAAAAGGTCTTTATTTCTAAGTTAAAGTCATAGCGATGTTAAATTCATAGTGATGTCCATAAAAGAATCTGAGGAAAAATATACTTTGTATCTCAAGAAAAGAAACCTTGCTCAAAAGTTATTTACGCAAGGTGCTAATGCCGCTTCTTATATTTTATTGGGTCTTAAGGAAGGCGGGAAAGGTTTTTTGGAGGAGCTGCCTAACTCATACCCTGGATTTGCTTTAATGAAATGGATGTTTGATGTAGGACCATACAAAAATAAAAAACCAGAATTTAAAAAAGAAACAATAAGAACAAATCTTCGTCGTTTGATAAAACAAGGCTTAATCGCAAAAGATGCAAAACAGAAGATTTATTATTTAACCGAGAATGGTGAAAAATTTGTAGCCTATATCAAAAACAGATATTTGATTTTAAAAAAACCCTGGGATGGAAAATTAAGGATAGTGATATTTGATATTCCAGAAAAAAAGAAATATTGGAGGGAGGCAATGCGCAGAGAACTGTCATTAATGCAATTTAAACAACTGCAAAGAAGTGTTTATGTAGGCAAGCATCCTTTGCCAGAAAGTTTTTGCAAAGAAATAGAAGAAGCAGGTCTTGGTCAATACATTTTTATTTTCACCGTTGATAAAGTGGACCGCAAAAAAGAAATACTTGATTTATTAGAAGAGGAATAAAAAAAGCAAAAAGAAAAGTGGTTCAATCCATAGCGATCGCTATGATTTGAACCAGGGGGTAATTCTTTGTTTAAAGGGTTCAATATTGCATTTCATTCAATACTGCATTTTATTCAATATTGCATTTCAACGTTTCATGACTTCAACGAAAAAGGCATCGCCTATTCTACTGGGCGAGCCCTTTTACTTTTGGACGATTTTTCAAGGCGAATTAATCCTTGATTTCAAAGCCGATAAAGCATTTTGAGTTTGCTCGAAAAGGCTTTGTATTTCATCCACAGAGCTTTCTGCGGTTTTTATAGCTTCCGTGGCGCTATTCAATGATTTCACAACATCCAAAATCAGCTTTAAAGCTGCCGAGATACCATTTAAACCTTCTGACATGCCATTTAAACCCTTCATAGCATTGCTCATATCGCGCATAATCCCTGCAATAGCGTTTTCTGTTGAGGACAAGGCTATACTCTTCTGAAAATCGCCCAGTTGCACTTTGAGTTCTGTATTTTCTCGCTCAAGCCTCTCTATAGTTCCAAAAACATCCTCATAAGATTCCAACCCAAGAAATTCCGATTGCTCAGAGATAGAAGAATCTGATACTTTAGACTCTGAGTGAAGAGCTCGCAGCATATCTTCAAGCGGAAACAAATCGATTATCAAAGAAAGGAATACATCAGAAGACTTTTGTTCCACTAAGGAAGATTCTTCTTCTCCTGACTTAATAGAAGTTAATTGCTCAAGAAACCGTCTCAGAGGATCGGCGATATCTTCGGGGACACCTGTGAGCACTAGACGGCTTGTCATTTTCTCCTCTCCTTTTATCTCCCTTTTTCTTTTTCGGTCTTACTATAGTTAACTTGTTTGTAAAACAAGTTGTTGGCAAGGTGCCGGGGTTATTTTATAGGTTATTTTGTTGAAAAGCAAGTGGGTATATTTGGGGATTGTGAGGGTAGATTTCAAATTCATAAAAAGGTAAAATAAGAGAATGGCTGAAATAAATTGGCACAATTTGGCTTTCAGGCAGGTGGTAAAAACACTAGGCACTGATATTGATAAAGGCCTAACAGAAAAAGAGGTTGAAGAACTTCAGAGAAAACATGGTAAAAATGAGTTGCCTGAAGAAAAGCCTGCTTCAAGGATCAAAATATTTCTGAGCCAGCTAAGAAGTCCTTTAATATATATTTTGATAGCAGCTGGCATAATAACCCTGTTCTTCAAAGAATGGGCTGACACTGTGGTGATTTTTGCTGCTGTTGGGCTAAATACCATTGTTGGTTACGTACAGGAGTCAAAAGCCTCAAATGCTCTGAGAGAATTAAAAAAGGTTTTGAGGGTAAAAGCTGCTGTTTTCAGAGATGGTAAAGAAAAAGAAATTTTCCAAGAAGAATTGGTGCCTGGCGACATTGTGGTTTTGAAAAGCGGCAATAAAGTGCCTGCTGATGGCAGGATTGTTGAATCTTGGAATTTAAAAGTGAACGAAGCTCCTTTAACAGGGGAGTGGTTGGCAGCCGACAAGTCAATTAATATTTTACCTCAAGAAACTCCTTTGGCTGACAGGGACAATATGGTTTATATGGGAACAACGATTGAGGATGGGGAAGGTAAAGCAGTTGTTACAGAAGTTGGTGGCAAAAGTGAACTTGGCAAGGTGGCAGGGTTAATAAGAGAAACAAAAGAACAAAAAACTCCCTATCAAAAGAAACTATCCCATTTTTCAAAGATTGTGGCTTTGGCTATTGCTGTGATTTGTCTTGGTATATTTATTGAAGGAATGTTGAGATTTAGCGATATTTCATTAGTTGAAAGATTCAAAGAGATTTTCACAACTACGGTGGCTGTTGCTGTAGCTGCTATTCCTGAGGGCCTGCCAATAGCTATGACCGTGATTTTAGCTTTAGGAATGGAAAGAATTTTAAGAAGAAGGGGCTTGGTGAGGAAGTTGGCTTCAGCTGAAACCCTGGGTTCTACCTCTATAATAGCTACCGACAAAACCCTGACTTTAACTGAAGGAAGAATGGAGGTGATAGAGGTTAAAAGTGATAACCAAAACCTTGCTTTGCAGATTGGGGCTTTAGCTAACGAAGCCTTTGTTGAGAATCCAAGAGACGGCTTTAAAAAATGGAAAATCAGGGGCAGGCCTACTGATAGAGCCCTGGTTATAGCTGCTGCTAAGCAAGGTTTAAAAAAGCCTCAATTAGAAAAGCAGCTTCCAAAAATAGATGAGATTCCTTTTAATACCCAGGATAAATTTATTGCAGCTTTGCATAGATCTGGAAATTGGAATCTTTTGTATGTCTCAGGAGCTCCAGAAAAAGTTATAAACCTATGCTCAAAAGTTCAAAGAAAAAAAAGCACAAGAATAATAACTTCAAGAACTGCTTCGGGTTTACAGCAGCAATTAGAAGAGTTAACTGGCAGGGGATTAAGGGTGGTGGCGGTTGCCTTCCGAAAATTTAAGCCAGAAAACATAAAAGTTAACAAGAAAAAATCTTCAATAGCTCAAGCTAAAGACAGAACAAAACCTGACAGTTCCTATCTTAAAAAAGAGGTAAAAGAAATGACTTTTGTTGGTTTCATTGGGCTCAGAGACCCCTTGAGAAAGGAAACGAAAAAAGCATTCAGCATCTGCAAAAAAGCAGGTATGAAGCCAATCATTGTAACTGGCGACCATATGCTCACAGCCAAGGCTGTAGCTCGGGAGCTTGGGCTTAAGGTTAAGAAAGAAAACATAATGTTGGGAGAAGAGTTGGACAATCTCTCTGATGAAAAACTTCAAAAAGTTCTCAACAAGATTAATGTTTTTGCCAGGGTAGAACCTCGCCATAAACTAAGGATAATTACTGCTTGGCAAGCTCAAGATCAGGTTGTAGCTATGACTGGCGATGGCATTAACGATGCCCCAGCCTTGAAAAAAGCTGACATTGGGGTAGCCTTGGGTTCTGGCACTGATGTTGCCAAAGAAGTTTCAGACCTGGTATTGCTTAATGATAATTTTTCAGTTATTGTAGCTGCAGTAGAGGAGGGAAGAGCCATTCTTGATAATATCCGAAAAGTCATTACCTATTTGCTTTCTAGTAGCTTTACCGAAGTTATCCTAATAGGAACAAGTATTTTAGCAAAATTCCCTTTGCCAGTAACCGCTGTCCAGATTCTTTGGGTTAATTTAATAGAAGATGGATTGCCAAATATTGCTTTAGCTTTTGAGCCCAAAGAGAAAGATTTGATGAAACACAAGCCCCAGAGCCAGAAAGTTCCTCTTTTAACGCGGGAAATGAAAACAATTATCTTCATTATTGGCATCCTCTCTGACTTACTGTTGTTAGGGCTTTTCTTTCTCTTGTTTAAAAAATTCGGCAAAGAGAATATTGGCTATATCAGAACAATGATTTTTTCAGCTTTGTCTATTGATTCTTTGTTTTATGTTTTCTCTTGCAAGAGCCTGAGAAGGAGTATTTGGCAGATTAATGTCTTTTCAAACAAGCTCTTGGTTGTCGCTTGGATAGTGGGCTTCATAGCCTTGTTTGCTACTGTTTATTTTCCACCACTTCAAACTGTTTTAAAAACCGTTCCGTTAGGAGTACTTGACTGGTTAATTTTGATGGGGCTTGGGATAATTGAAGTATCAGCTATTGAAGCAGCAAAGCACTATTTTATTGCAAGACACCAAACAAATGTTTAAATTCTACTTAAATTAGTATGCTTTGGTTATACATTATAGTTTTTATAGGCTCTTGTCTTCTTCTAGTAAAAGCTGGGGCTTGGGTGGTAAAATCATTAGTGAGAGTTGCCCAATTTTTGGAATGGGGTGAATTCTTTGTGGCTTTTATCTTGATGGCTTTTGCCACTTCCTTGCCAGAGCTTTTCGTTGGTCTTACCTCAGCTATTAATGGCCGCCCATCCCTTTCTTTTGGCAATGTTATTGGCTCAAACGTGATTAATCTAAGCCTGGCAGTGGGTATTCCTGTACTTTTAGCCTCGGGGATAGCGCTTAATAGAACCATAGCTCGGAGAGATTCTTTTTACACAATCTTGTTTGCTATTTTGCCAGTGTTGATGATTTTAGACGGCTCGCTTTCCCGGGTTGATGGGATATCTCTGCTGGTTGGCTTAATTTTCTATATGTCATTGGTTCTTAGGAAGAATACTAAATTAACGAGAGTACTTACTATTAAATTTCACAGAGATGTTTCTCAATTCAAAACACTTTTAAGGGATTTGGGTGTATTCTTTGGTGGTATAGCCTTGCTTTTGCTTAGTGCCCAGGGAATTGTTTGGTCCTCCTCCTCTTTTGCTCAATTGATTGGAGTGCCCTTAGTTTTTATTGGTGCTTTAATAGTGGCTCTTGGCACAAACCTGCCTGAGATTGTCTTCGGTATAAAAGCTGTTATGGCTAAACACGAGCAAATGGTTTTGGGCAATTTAATGGGCTCGGTGGTTGTGAATTCAACTTTGGTTTTAGGATTAACTTGTTTAATCCACCCGCTAAAAGTTCCCAATGTTTCTCCCTATCTCATTGGAATTGTCTGGACAATAGTTGGAGCTTTAATATTCTATTGGTTTGCTGCCAGCAAAGAAAGTATTTCCAGAAAAGAAGCAGTCTTTTTAATTGAGCTTTATGTCTTATTTATCATTGTTCAACTCATATTTAGATAAACAAATAATCCTTTATGTCTGACTTAGTTTTTATTTTAATAATGGCTTTGGTTGTGCTAGTTGGCGTTGGTATCTCTGTTTTTTACATAAAAAGGCAAACAAAGCAGCTCCGAGGAGGCAAAGAAGATGCCTCTGCTTTAGGCTTAATCAAACAGGATTTGGAAGGCATCAGGCAGGAAATTAAAGAAAGCAGAGAAAAAAACATCGAGACCTTAAAAGACCAGCTGCAAGAAAGCAGAAAGGCTGCCCAAGAAAGCAGTAGAATTGTTAAAGATGTTACTGAGCAATTAACCAAGCTTGGCGAAACCAACAAACAAGTAATCGGGTTTGCTGAACAACTACAATCTTTAGAAGACATTCTAAAAAACCCCAAACAAAGAGGCATTTTAGGGGAGTATTATTTAGAGGAACTGTTAAAAAATGTTTTCAGCCCTAACCAGTATCAAATGCAGTATAAATTCAAAGACGGGCAAATGGTTGATGCTGTCATATTTGTGAAAGATAAAATTATTCCTATTGATTCAAAATTCTCTTTAGAGAATTACAACAGAATCGTCAATGAAAAAGACCCAGCTAGACGACAAGAGCTGGAAAAATCATTTAAGCAGGACTTGAAAAACAGAATAGAAGAAACAGCCAAGTATGTTCGGCCTCAAGAAAAAACCCTAGGGTTTGCTTTTATGTTTATACCAGCTGAAGCCATTTATTATGATTTGCTGGTAAATAAGGTTGGCGCTATTAAAAGCAATACCCGTGATTTGGTTGAGTATGCTGCTAAGGAAAAGAATGTCCATATCGTTTCTCCCAATACTTTTTACGCTTATTTGCAAACTATTCTTCAGGGACTAAGGGCTTTTCAAATAGAAAAGTCAGCAATGCAAATCAGAAAAAGTGTTGAAATGCTTGGACGCCATCTGGCAAACTATGATGTTTATATGAAAAAGCTGGGCAGCCATTTAGCAACCACCTGCAACACTTATAACACAGCCTACAAAGAATTAAATAAAATTGACAAAGACGTGGTTAAAATTACTGGTGGTGAAAAAAAAATTGAGCCCCTGCAGATTGACAAGCCCAATATTGACTAAATCCATCAAAAATGTAAAATATAAAAATTATAGTTCTTACAGTGTCCGGGAAACTGTAAACTCTTTATGTTGGCAGTTATTCGAACTGGCGGTAAACAATATCTTGTTCAGCCAGGCGACAAAATTCAAATAGAGAAGTTAAACAAAAAGCAAGGCGCTGAAATTACTTTCAGCGATGTTTTGTTGGTGGATAAAAACAGAAAATTGGACATAGGCACACCAAAAGTAAAAGGCGCTAAAGTTGTTGGAAAAGTCCTCAAACAGGGAAAAGGGGACAAGGTCATTGTTTTTAAATATAAACCTAAAAAACGTTATAAAAAGAAGAAGGGTCACCGCCAGCCCTTCACCGAAGTTGAAATCACCAAAATCGAAACATGAAAAGTTTTACAGGGGATGTTCCCCTGTAAAACCTACAGGGGAACATCCCCTGTAGGTTTAACCTCTGTTTTCCAGGGCAGAACTTAGGGTTTCATCATCTGCGTATTCTAGTTCGCCGCCCACGGGCAAACCTCTGCCAAGCTGGGTGGTTTTTATTTTTGAGTCTTTCAACTTTCTTTTCAGCCACAAAGCAGTGCTTTGTCCTTCGGTTGTAGGGTTCAGAGCCAAGATGACTTCTTTGATACTATCTTTTTTAATTCTTTCTACGAATTTATCAAGCCGTTTTTCTATTTGTTTTTTCTCTTGTTCTTTTTTTAATCCTGCCATTGTTCCTCCTAAAATAAAATAAAGCCCTTTGAACTTATGGGTGTTTTCAACTGCTTCCAAATCAACCTCTTTTTCAACAATGCAAAGCAAGGTTTTGTCTCTTCTTGTGTCAGCACAAATAGGACATAACAAATCAGGAGCCTGTTTCAAATCTGTCCGATCGGCACGATTTGAAACAGACCTCAAGGTAGAGCTGTCGGGCTCAAACGATTTGAAGCAAAGCGAGCATATTTTCATTTTGTTTTTTAACTCCTCAATTGATTTCAAAAGCTCGTCAATCTCTTCTTTAGGTTTTTTTATTAAATAAAAAACGAACCGAGCAGCTGTTCTCGGACCCACGGTAGGAAACTTGGAAAATAATTTGATTAGATTTTCAATAGTCTGAGAATACACAAATTAGAAATTTATTGCTCGTAGCTTTTTTCAATATCTCTAAATGTTACTCTTGGTTCGTCAAAATAAAGCTCAACTTTACCAACCGGACCGTTTCTGTGCTTGGCAATAATAATGTCAGCAATACCTTTTCTTTCTGTATTCTCTTTATACCTGTCTTCTTTATATATAAACATTACTACGTCACTATCTTGCTCTAAGCTTCCGCTTTCACGTAAGTCAGAGAGGCGGGGAATTTGGGGGCTTCTTTGCTCAACTGCTCTTGAGAGTTGGGAAATAGCCAAAACAGGTACATGAAGTTCTTTGGCTAATGACTTCAGTGCTTTTGAATTTTCCGTTACCTGCTGCACCATACTTAAGCCCGGGTTTCTATGTTCCATTAACTGCAAGTAATCAACTATAATTAATCCCAATCCCTTGTCTGCTAGCAATCTTCTTGACATAGCCCGCATTTGCAAGATATTTGAGCTTGCAATATCATCAATGTAAATAGGAGCCTCTGACAAAACAGCCATTGCCTGCTGGATTCTCTCAAAGTCATTGTTTTCTCCTTCATCAGAAAGTCTGCCTGTTCGTAATCTCCATAAATCAACATCTGCTTGAGATGCAATTAATCTGTCAACGATTTGGTCTTTTGACATCTCTAAGCTGAAGATGCCAACTGGCATTTTCGTGTTGCAAGCCACATTCCGGGCTATGTCAATCGCCATGGCTGATTTTCCAAAACTTGGCCTGGCAGCTAAAATTATCAAGTCAGATCTTTGCATGCCAGCTAAAATATTGTCTAAGGCCCGGAAACCAGTAGGTATTCCTCTCATGCCTCCTTTCTGCTTTGAAAGTTCATCGATTCTTTGCCAGGTTTCCTCCAAAGTTTCTTTAACAGGGGTAAAGGCTTGAGTTAAAGATTTTTGAGCAATGCTGAAAATCCTTTTTTCAGCTTGGTCTAACAAGCTGTCAACATCTTCTGTTTCTTTGTAGGCTATTTGGCTAATATCCTGGCCTGCTGAAATCAAATCCCTTAAAACCCTTTTTTGCTGCACTATTTTAGCATAATGGAGAATATGGCTGGCTGTTGGCACGGTATTTACCAGGCTTGTTAAATAAGCTGCCCCGCCAATATCTTTAAACTGGTTTTTTTCTTTAAGCTTTGAAGAAACACTTAAAACATCAATAGGCTCTCTCCTTTCAAAAAGCTCCATCATGGCTGTATAAATTCTTTGATGGCTATCTTTATAAAAGTCTCTTGGCAATAAAAAATCCACCACTTTTAAAATAGCTTCTGGGTCAATCATCAAACAGCCCAAAAGCGACTTTTCAGCCTCAACATTCTGTGGTGGAAGCCTATCAATATTTTTCGTATCCTCTGGCATAGTTCATCTTATCTACTGCTATTTTAAACACCCCGTTCCTATTTGTCAATTTTTTAATGTACGATAAGTTACAAGGTCGTCTATAGAAAAGCCTTACCAAAGTTTTCCACACCCTGACGCTTGACTTATACCTACTCATAAGCAACAATAGAACAACTTGTGTTGATCCTTAACAATTGAATAGAGGATTGTTAAGGATTTTTTCTATCGCAGCTACCTTGAAGGGAGGTGAGATTGTGCGATATCAAAGAAAGATTGGAATTAACAGTGGGCGTGTTGAGGTACGATATAGCGACATACCGCAGACTTACACAAGGACATTTGAGATCTTCGCTGAAAGAGACGGAGACAAAGTCTCAATCAGAGAGAGCGGGAAAAGAGGCTTGCGAGAGCTTCCTGGCTATCTTCATAGGGATTTGAAAGCCGTACACCCCGATCGCAAGTTTATAGGATTTGAGGCTAAAGATGTTTTGCTTTACACTCCAGTAGGCAGCACCAAAGAAAGAGTGGCTGGTAGAATTGTATTATTAGAGAAGCCAGAACAACTCGAGTTGCCAGGATTTAAAAAGGCTGATCCACGTCTTTTGGGATTTCTTCCTGGGGGTAATTATGCTCCCTTAGCTAGTGCTACTAAAGAGCTGGTCTTAAATCTCTGGGGAGATTCTTATGGAAGGCTTCTTTGGCAGCTCAAGCAGCTTGGTCTTGGTGAAACCGAGACCGAAATCCTAGCAGTGCTTAATACCTTACTCCTTAATATTGAAGGGAGGATTAGTGATATTCAAGCTGAAGATATAACAGGAAGTAAGCCAAACGCCTTGAGGAATTTAAAACAAATGTTGAATGATAATGGGCAAGGCAAAGGGGAGGCGAATCCCTTCGCAGGATTAGGCACTCTCTCCCATCGTGCCTTTATCGCTTTAACAAAGGCGTGGCCGTCCTTTTCAGAAGGTGACCTCTTGCTGGTAAAGTCTCTTTGGGAAGCTTTCAGGGCTGCAGCCTCAACACCACCTAGGTGGGTGAAGAACGTAAAAATGGCTACTGGTTTAGCAGGAATGATTCAGGCGAAAATCAGAGATGTAGCGTTTGAATGTTCTGAGGAAATAGGGGCTGAATTACCATTCTTGCCTGTTTCCAACGGTGACCCTGCTGCAGAGTATTGCGCCCAGCTAACTATAGCAACTTGGGCAGCTTATCTGGGTTGTATACACCCAGAAGCACATAGAAAGAGTCTTCATTTCTACAATGTCTCCTTGACTCCACCAGGAGTATTTGGGAATAGAGTAACTGACTATATTAGAGCCTCTGGGGCCAGGGACCTCGCCCTTCTACCATCAGGTATAGTATTGGCAGCCGATATCTTGTTTGCCTGCCGTGAATTCTGCCCGGCAGATTTCAAGCTTAAGATTTGTGGAAAATGGACGAAAGATGGTTGGGTAAGCCCTGAAGAGCTAGTTCAAAGACGAATTCCTTCCCGTTATGTGGCACAAATGAAAGATTATTTGTTAAGAACGATACTTTCGTATTTCTTGCTACATTGTGATGGAAATCCAAAGAATTTTCCTGGTTTCCCGGATGGCTTGAAAGGAACTGTTTTACAAATAACTCCTTTCGACTTACCAGTTATAACAGATGTCGAAGTCCCCCCAGAAGTGATGTTTTCTCTTGCTGGAGATATAGCTAGCCGTCTCAAGAGACTCCTAGCACGTTCCAAATTGAGACAGGCTGCAAGTATGACAGCAGGTATTTTAAGGAGAGGAGGATTAACAAAAGAACAGCTATCCCTTTTGGGACAAGCTGGCAATGAAGAGAAACAAACAGAAGACAGACTTGAATCCGGGCTTGAACGTTTCTTTAAGATGTTTGGTTATAAAACATAGAAACCTATCGTTTTCAGCAATGGACGATAGGTTTCCAACTTTATAGAGGGATTTTATTGCTTAGGTTTAATCTTTGAACCATCATCCGTATCGTCCACTTGATAGCCTAGTTTACTGATTTCCTGCCTTAGCTCATCTGCTTTTTGCCATTGTTTTTGCTTTCTTAGTTTTTCGCGTTTTTTGGCTAATTCCAAAACTTTTTTTGGGATTTTTTCTTGTTTTTCTATTTTTTCAAAATTTAAAATATCAAAAATATTATTTATTTTCTCAAAAAGCTGATAAACCTGTCTTGCTTCTTCTTCTGAAATCTGCTTTTTAAACAGTTCCTTATTTCCCCTTGAAACAAAGTCAAAAAGCAGTCCTTTGGCTTTGGGCGTGTTAAAATCATCTTCTAATGCCTGCCAAAAATCCTGCTCAAATTTTCTCATTTCAACCTCCCAAACCCTGTCAGCTGCAGCACCCCCTGTGTCTTCTGCTTTTTTCTTTGCCTGTTTTATTCTTTTTAGAAAATCTTCCAGTTTTTCTAAATTGGCTTTAGCTTCTTTAGTTGACTGGTCACTGAAATCAACAGGGGAGCGGTAATGAGAGGAAAACACAATAAATCTTAAAACCTCAGGTGGGTATTTTTTGAGGAAATCTTTAATGGTTATAAAGTTGCCCAAGGACTTTGACATTTTCTGTCCATTTACCGTTAAAAAACCAGTGTGAATCCAGTACTTTACCATCGGGGATCTGCCTGATATGCCTTCCATCTGGGCAATCTCTGCCTCGTGATGTGGGAAAATCAAGTCTCTTGCTCCACCATGAATATCGTATTGAAAACCAAGATATTTCTCAGCAATGGCTGTATCTTCAATATGCCAGCCAGGTCGTCCCGGCTTCCAGGGGCTTTTCCATTGAGGCTCGTCGGGCTGTGAATATTTCCACAAGCAAAAATCTCCCTTGTTTCTTTTTTCTGTTGCTTCATCAATACGGGAAACAGCATCTTCAGCTTGTAAGGCTGTTCTGCCTGACAGCTTGCCGTATTCCTTAAACTTTGAAATATCATAATAAATGCCATCTGCTATCTCGTAAGCTAACCCTTTTCCAAGCAGCCTTTTCACCTGGCTTTGAATTTCTTTGATATGTTCAGTGGCTCTAGCATACTCTGTTATACTTTCTATCTTCAGGCTTTTCATATCTTCAAAATATTCTTTTTCAAAGTCTCTGGAAAGTTTGTCCCAGGCAATGTTTTTTTCTTTTGCCCTTTGGATAATCTTATCGTCAATATCAGTGATATTTTGCAGATAAAAAACATTGTAGCCCAAAAAGCGCAGGTAGCGAACAAACATATCATAAACAACATAGGTTCTGGCATGCCCCAAATGGGAAAAATCATAAACAGTCGGTCCGCAAACAAAAAGCCGCACCTCCTTATCCTTCAAGGGTTTAGCCTGAGCTTGTCCAAAGGGCTTGAAAACCTCTTTTTTACGTGATAAAGTATTATAAAGTTTAAGCATTTATCTATTATTTCAGTTTATAGGACATTGTAAACTAAATCAAGAAAGGTGGTGCAGTAATTATGGATGGCATAGCAATAGGAATAGAGGGAGAAACAAACGATATAAAGAGAGAATCATCAACAGGAAACAGCAACTTCGCTCTATTTGGAGCTGAGGGGTTATTCCACATCATAATCAAAACAGGAGAGGATGAAGAAGTATCTCTATCAAGGATTTTTTTAAACTATCCTCATCAGGGATATACTCTTGATGAAGGGGAATCTTCTATTTTCCTTTCTATTGAAGAGATTTTTGACTATCTGAAGAATGGTCATCTCTATCTGCTTGGACATATCATAGAAGCCACAGCTTTACAGAAAGCAAAGCCAAGATAGGCAAAGCAAAGGGCGTGAGAAATGCAAGGCAAAAAAGGCATTGGGTGTATGCATGGGGTGTGTGAATTCCTTCCACACCCCGTTTTCGTTTGAGATTTACAAAAAACTTTGATAATATAAACCGTGAAAGGAAATTCAGTACAATGCCAGGTATAATTCAAACATTTTTGTGGGCTTTAACGCCAATAGGGGAGTTAAGAGCTGCTATTCCTATCGGTTTGGGTGTTTATAAGCTGCATTGGCTGATAGTTTATTTTGTTGCTGTAATCGGCAATTTAGTGCCTGTTGTTTTTTTACTTTTGTTTTTAGGACCGATAGCTAATTGGCTAAGCAGAAATTTTCAAAGTTGCCGTCGTTTTTTCAACTGGCTTTTTGAAAGAACCAGAAAAAGAGCAAACAGCAGAATGCAACACTATGGCTACCCAGCACTTGTTCTTTTTGTTGCTGTGCCTTTACCCATTACAGGCGCTTGGACAGGCAGCTTAATCGCATTTTTATTCAAAATTCCTTTTAAAAAAGCATTTCCTTTAATAACGGCTGGTGTTGCTATGGCAGGCTTGATTGTCACAGCAGCTGTTGGGGGCGGCATTGCTATTGAATCTTACTTTGGCTGGCAAGCTTTATTAGGAATTGTGGCAATAGTTGTAATCTCCTGGCTAATATTAAAATTCACCCACAGAAAACCGCCAGAAAAGAAAACAGAAAGCCAAGAAAACCAAAAAGAAAAACAAAAAAACACCAACTTCAAAAACATTACAAAATCTGATGATCGTCCATTTTTGTAATAAAAAATAACTATGAGTAATTTAGTTTTGTATAGAAAGTATCGTCCTAAAACCTTTAAAGAGGTTGTCGGGCAAGAGCATGTGGTTCGAACCCTAACCAATGCCATATCTGCGGGAATGGTTTCCCATGCTTATTTGTTTTCAGGACCTCGGGGCACAGGAAAAACTACACTGGCGCGGCTTTTAGCTAAAGCACTTAATTGCCAGCAAAGAAAAGAAAACCAGCCAGAGCCTTGCAACCAATGCGATTCGTGTTTGGAAATTAATCAGGGTTCAGCTATTGATTTGATTGAGATTGATGCAGCCTCAAATAGGGGAATAGATGAAATAAGGGACTTAAAAAACGGCATTCGTTTCCGCCCAGCAAAATCAAAATACAAGGTTTTTATTGTGGATGAAAGCCATCAGCTCACCAAAGAAGCAGCCAACGCCCTGCTTAAAACTCTGGAAGAACCGCCCCCTCACGCCATCTTTGTTTTAGCAACCACTGAAATCCACAAAATGATACCAACTATACTCTCAAGGTGTCAGAGGTTTGACTTCAGAAGGCTAGCTATACCAGAAATAACCAAAAGATTAGAATCAATCCTGAAGCAGGAAAATCTCAAATTTGAAAAACAGGCTCTGGACTTAATTGCTTTGCAGGCTGGCGGCTCAATCCGAGATGCAGAAACACTTTTAGATGAAGCTGTGAGCTTTTCTGGGCTTGAACGGAATGTAAAAAAAGACCTTATCCAAACCCTTTTGGGATTGGCTGATAAATCAGCTGTTTTCAAACTCTTAGCTTTTTTGCACCAAAATAAAGCCAAAGAAGCAGTGGAATTTCTCAACCAGCTTATTTTTGAAGGGGTTGACCTCAAAGAATTCACGAAATCCCTGATTCAATACTTAAGAAGCATCCTCCTTTTGCAAATAGATGCTCAATTCCAAAATCCCTTACTTTTAGCCTCAACCAATGAGGAAAAAAAAGAGCTCCAAAACTTAGCAAAAGGCTTTTCCCAGCAAGACCTCCAGCAAATCCTCATAAAGCTCACTGAAGCTGAAAACAAAATGCGCTACACCCCAATCCTCCAACTACCCTTAGAACTTGCCATAATTGACATATGCCAGATGAGTGATTAAGTGGCTAAGTGATTAAGTGAATAAGTGATTAAATATGGGTAATATAAAATCATTTCAGGATTTAAATGTTTGGAAAGAGGCACATCAGTTGACCTTGGAAATATATAAAATAACGACAAATTTTCCTAAAGAAGAGACATATGGGTTAATCTCTCAATTAAGACGAGCCAGTGCTTCAATCGCCGCAAACATAGCTGAAGGGATGGGAAGAAACACAACAGAAGAGCTTATCAGCTTTCTTTATAATGCACGAGGTTCCTTATGTGAAGTTATATATTTTCTAACCTTAGCAAAGGACTTGAAATATATTGAAGAAAATGTTTACATTAAACTAGAAAACAGATTTAATGGTTTGGCAAGAGGGATAAATGTTCTTATTTCAAAACTGAGAAACAAACAAAAAACTACCTAATCACTCAACTACTCGTTCACTCAATCACTCAATCACTCGTTCACTTATCTACTTTTGCGGGGTCGTCTAACGGTAGGACCGGCGGTTTTGGTCCGTCTAATTTTGGTTCGAATCCAAACCCCGCAGCAAAGACATAGGCGACCGAATAGTACCTAAAAAGCATGAAAAAATTTTTAAAAAGCAGAATAATACAAGCTGCGTTGATTGGGTTAATAGCTACTGCTATTGGTTCAATAGCTATTGCTTTGTTTCGCCAACCAAATACCCAACAAACTCATTATGGACACGGGGACAATATAGCTATAGAAAGCATGTTGGGCAGTATTATAAATTATAAAACTCCCAATCGTCAATTTGATGATGAAGCTAAAAAAATTTTAGATAATTTCTTGGAAGATGAAAAAGATAAACTCATAATACTCTCATTTGCTTACGGAAACAAGGAGGCATACTCTTTGACCTTGCAAATTAAGGAATACTTGGCAAGTAGAGGATTCGAAGTAGAAGGACCCCATGCAAAGATGTTTAGGGAGCCAAAAGAAGGAGTTCATGCTATTCCTTGCATAGATAACTATAGATATAACTGTGATGAAGTTTTGGAATTGTATATTGGCGTAAAGTAAAGGGATGTTTGTTTAATTTGTGTTAAAATATCATAAAATAGCCCTGACCGAGACGGGTCAAGGGGACACCCCAAAAAAGCCCCAAATTTCCCCTTAAAATTTGCTTTCTAGACCGAGGTTTGCCAGCCGATAACAAAAACAGACCCGTGGGGTCTTTTTTGTTATTATGATAATTTAATGTCTGTTACTTGTGTTTATAGCGTAGGTTTGGTAAAATCCCCTTGGGAGATTGACAATTTAGAAGGAGATGATAACGATGAACTATATTGGAGAATGGATTTATAAAAGAAAGCCAAGAAAAAAAGAGTTCTCTACTGGTGAGGGATGGGATTCTTTTGCTCGCCAGGATTGGCAGTTTGTAAGCGAAGAAAACAAGCTTTTGATTGGAGAAATGATTGCGGAACGGGTGGGTGATAACAAGAAGGTCTTAGATTTAGCGAGTGGCTCTTGGCACTATATCCCAACGCATACTGCTGTTGATAGCTCCAGAGAAATGCTTTATCGCAATCCTGCTATCAATCGCTTGCTTTTTAACCTGGATTGGCTGGCTGAAGGGCATAGTTTGCCTTTGCCTGACAAGTTTGATGCAGTGTTGTTTTGTCTCGGGTATAATTATGTGAGAAACCCATTGGTTGTTTTCCGTGAATCCAAGCGACTTCTTTTGCCTGATGGCAAAATAATTGTGGCAGGCGGAGTAAGTAGCGGTTGTGATAAATTTGAGTTAAGGCGCTTTAAGCCAGAGGTGATTAAAGCAGAGCTTGAGAGCCTGGGTCTGGAAGTTGTTATACATAATGTGGTTGATACCTTGGGTTTGCCAAGGGAGTTCAGTGTGGTAGAAGCGGCTGAACATTTACCGGAAAAACAATTTTTGGTCGCCGAGAATGTAGAAAGAGTTAAAACAAGCCTCAATATTGCTGGTAAAAGATTAAAAGAAAATTATCAGCAGATTAGAGCAGAGAGACAGAGAGCCGGTGTTGGCTGGCTGACACAAAGAGAAGTCCAAGGACTGAAGGAGCTTGAACCAATTAGAGAGGTTGGGCAACAACTTGAGGAACGGTTCAAGGTGCGGGTGTTTATTGTTCCTTATTCACCGCTTAAAAGAGATTTCAACCCCAAAGATACTCAGTCTTTCTCTGTTGGGCTTATCCTTGTGGGTGATGGGTTCATGAAACCTACCGGTGAGTTCTGGAAAGAGATAAAGCGGGAAGCAGATATGCTCCTTGTTGAAATTGTTGAAATTTATAATGAAACAAGCGGTGGACTTTATGTTATTGAAGATGAAAAAAGCATGATTGATCACATTAACCAAAGCTTTCAGAGAAGAGGTAAGGTAAGCCAGGTTTTCTTTATGGCGCCGTGGGCATTTCTACATCCTGCGATTTATGGCGACCTTCAAAATTTTTGGGAAAGCATATTTGAAAAATGTTCTGTACCAAAAAGGATTATTGAACGGGATATTCGCCGAACGTTGATGAATCAACAAGTTGATGAGTCAACAATTTGGGATATCCGTGGTTTTTCCGAGCATTTGCGGAGGTTAGCTTTGATAGTTGAAGAAAAAGGATACTTATGAAGCGGTTTACTTTAGGGATAAGCCGCTTCTGATTTTTTCTGTCTTGCTAGTCTGTCAGAAGATAGTTTTGAAAGCAGGTCTTGGATTTACATATTAAATCTGGTAGAATCAAATTGAAAGGCTGTTTTCTGCTATAATTGTAATAGCTGTCAGCAAATTAATCACTAATAAAATGAATATGAGAGAAAAAGAACCGCAAATGTATCCTGAGGGAAAAGAAGAAACCCCAAAACCCGAAGAAGAGACAGAAAAGGTAGAAAAGGCAGAGGCAGAACAAACACCAGAAGAAATTCGAGAAGTTTTAGAGAAAGCCTTGGAAGAAGAATGCCCTGTAGATTTGGTAATTTTAGACTATGAGGATGGGAGACTAGAGCAAGTATTAGATCTTATTGTGGAAATAATTTACGATGATTACGTTATGATGAGCTATTTTGACTATGAAAGAAACGAAACCGGTGAGGGAATACCCCTAAGTATCTCCCGTATAAAAAAAGCAGAGCTGCGCAAACCTCAAAAATAATCTAGTATTATAACATCATGAAAAAAGCAATCATTATTATCATTATTCTTATAATTGTTGCTGGGGCTCTTTACCTTCTTTTCGCCAAGCCCCAAGAAGAGTCAGAAGCTGAAGCTATACTCTTGTTTTATTACAACAAAACCCAAGATATTGATGAAGAAGGCAATGTAATGTGTTCCGCTGACGCGGTCATGCCAGTAGAGAGAGAAATACCATCTTCAAAGGGGACTCATATTACCGATGAAATTACTGAAGCAATTAAGCTTCTCGTGAAAGGCGAGCTTACCGAAGAAGAAAAAGCCCAGGGCTTTGAAACAGAGTTTCCTCATCCTGATTTTGTTTTAGAGTCAGCTGAGCTTACAGACAGCACTTTAACCTTGACCTTTCCTGAAGTATCTGGCTTTACCAGCGGGGGTTCTTGCAGGGTAGGGCTGTTAAAAGCCCAGATAGAAAAAACCGCCCTTCAGTTTGAAGAAGTAGAACAGGTGCTCATTATGCCAGAAGAAATCTTCCAGCCTTCCTCCCGCATTTTGTTTGTCCGCGCGATCAATCGGACAATCGTGAAGTTCTTTCGGAAGTCTCTAACCGTCGGAAAATTGTGTGCGACTGCTTCCCGAG
>CAYGBM010000047.1:0-23524 GCA_964348225.1 uncultured Candidatus Saccharibacteria bacterium
GCTGGTATTTCCAATACGTTCCTATTGGCAGAAAGCCTGATGTCAGCCTGATGTCAAGTCCTGGGCAGAGAAATGCCTTAAGAGTCAAGGTGCAGGAAATTAGAAAAACGAAGCATATATTTATCGGTGATTTTTGGAACGATGGACCCTGGGTTGGAGGATGTATTGCAGGGGGTAGGCTCGGAGGATATTTCCATATTAACTGCAAAGGCGATGTTGAACCTTGCGTCTTTTTGCAGTTTTCGGTTGATAATATAAAAGGCAAGAAGTTAGTTGATGTTTTGCAATCCCCTTTCTTCAAGGCTTTTCAAAAAGCCCAGCCTTATTGTTCCAACAAAAACCTGCTCAGCCCCTGTGCCTTGATTGACAACCCCGAGGCTTTGAGAAAGATAGTAAAGAAATATAAAGCCAAACCCTCGTATCCTGGCGGGGATGCAGTAATTACTGATCCTGGGGTTATCAAGTTTTTAGACAACTATTCACGAGAATACAAAAAAATCACAGATCCTATCTGGGAGAAAGAACTTTCCTCAAGCTTTAAGTGCTGGAAAGATAAAGATAAAGAAGATTAATTCTTTATGATACAATTATGTTATAATAGAGTATGGCTAGTAGTCCAAAATACAAGATAGCGGTTTCAGGAGCAGCTGATACCAGCCATTGCTGCTCTAACATCAAAGAAGTTTCTGAGGCAGTAGGGAGAGAAATTGTTAAGCAGGGCTGTGTTTTGCTGACAGGCGCCACTACCGGCGCTCCTTATTATGCAGCCAAGGGAGCTAAGGGAGCTGGAGGTGTGAGCATTGGTTTTTCCCCAGCCAATACTGAAAAAGAACATACTAAAACCTATCGCTTGCCGACTGATTACTGCGACTTGATTGTTTATACTGGTTTTGATTATGTGGGGCGCAACTTGATATTAACTAAAGCAGCTGATGGCGTGATAATTGTCTGTGGCAGAACAGGTACTTTAAACGAGTTCACCATTGCTTTTGAGAGCAGAACCCCGGTTGGGGTTTTAAGAGGGTCTGGTGGCACAGCTGACCTCATTGACGAAATTTTAGCCAGGGGTTATCGTCCTAAAACCAAGATTGTTTTTGATTCAGACCCGAAAGAACTGGTTAAAAAATTAATTCAACTGATTAGAAAAGAGAAAAGGTCGAATAACAGATAAAAGCCAAGAACTTATTTTTGGTTTTTAATATTTCATTTTTGGGATATGCCAGAGACTGAAGAAGGCAAATTAATCGGCAAAGTAGTACATTATTTCGATAAAATTGGAGTGGCGGTAATCGGCCTGGACGCTCCTTTGAAGGTTGGAGATACAATTAGGATTGCTGGGGGTGAGGCGACAGATTTCACCCAAGCTGTTGATTCAATGGAGGTTGAGCACGAAAAGATAGAAAAGGCTAAAAAGGGAGATGAAGTTGGTTTGAAGGTTAAAGAAAGGGTAAGAGACGGATACAAGGTTTATAAATTGTAATCTGGGCTGGAAATCCGAATTTAGAATTTCATCCTTTATGTTTTTTGATTTCTTGGAACTCCATCTTTTTTTTCAGGTGTTGCTTGCGACCTTGCTTGGCTGTTTGATTGGATTTGAAAGAGAATATAAAAAGAGAGAGGCAGGCTTGAAAACTTTTTCTTTGGTGTCTTTAGGGGCTTGCTTTTTCACAGTGGTTGCCACTTCTTCTTGGTCAAATTTAGGGGCTTTCTTACAGATTGATCCGGTCAGGGTGATTCAAGCAGTGGCTATAGGTATTGGTTTTATTGGGTCAGGCTTAATAATTCAACGAAAGGCTCAGGTTGAAGGATTAACGACAGCGGCTGCTTTGTGGGCAACAGCCGCCATTGGTATTGGGGTTGGAGTGAGATTATATTTTCTTTCGATTTTAGGAACTCTTCTGACAATTTTGATTTTAGCAGGCTTTAGGGTTATTGAAGAGAGGGTTTTTGATAAAAAAGCATAGAGATATTTCGCCTTTGGCAGGGAAGTGAAATACGTATGCGCAATTTCAAGAATTTTGTTTTAGCCCTTGCCTCTTTAATTGGGACAATCATTGGGGCTGGGGTTTTTGGGATCCCCTATATAATGGCAAAAAGCGGAGTTCTTTCTTGCCTTTTTTATTTTTTAATTTTAGGAGGGGTTGTTTTTCTTTTGCATCTGTTTTTTGGAGAGATTGTTTTAAGAACCAAAGCCAAGCATCGTTTGGTTGGCTATGCTGAAAGATATTTCGGCAAAAGAATCAAAGCTTTGGTTGCTTTTTCAACGATTGCTGGCACCATTGGCGCTCTTTTAGCATACCTTATCTTAGGGGGGAAGTTCCTTAGGATTATTATTCCTATATCTATCTCCCCTTTTTATTTTAGTTTAATCCTCTGGGCAATATTATCTTTTTTTGTTTTCTTAGGGATAAAATCTATTGCTCCTTTTGAACTTCTGATGAATATCGGATTCTTCGCTGTGGTTATTGTGATATTTATATTGAGTTTCCCAAAAATTGAAGCCAGTAATTTTGTTTTATTTAATCCTAAATATGTCTTTCTGCCATTTGGCGTCATCCTTTTTAGTTTAGTCGGCTGGAGTGCTATTCCGGAAATAGAGGACATAATAAAAAAGAAAAAGAATCTTAAGAAAGTGATTATATCTGGTATGCTTGTTTGTCTCCTCTTCTATTTCCTGTTTGGTTTGCTCATAAGTGGGGTTACGGGTTCTGGCACAACAGAAGAAGCCTTGCTGGGTCTTTTGCCTATTTTAGGCAAGAAGATAATGATTCTTGGGGCTATTTTTGGAGTGCTAGCTGTTTCAACTTCCTTTTTAATTCTGGGCAATTATCTTAAAAATACGTTAATACTTGATTATCGCCTTCCTGCTTCCTTCGGCTTTTTTATAGCATGTTTCCTGCCCCTTTTGCTTTTTTTGGTTGGCATTAGAGAATTTATTCAAGTTATTGCTATTGTTGGAACTTTAATGGGCTTGGTTGAAGGCACAATAATTGCCTTAATTTATAAAAAAGCCAAGAAAGACGGGGACAAAGAACCAGCTTACGCTTTAAAGATTCCGAGCTTCTTAATTTATTTAGTGATAGCAATCTTGGTTTTGGGTGGGATTGCTCAAATTGTGTATCATGTCTAGATTAAAAATTTCTAAGGGAGCAAACAAAATCTTGCCTGTTTTCAAACCAGTGGGATTTTCTACCTTTGATTTAATCAGAAAATTTAAAAAAGAAACTGGTTTTTCCGGAAAGATTGGGCACGCTGGAACATTAGACCCTTTTGCTTGCGGGGTGGTGTTGCTTTTGTTGGGCCCAGCAACAAGAAAGTTTGAAGAGATTAAGAAATGGCAGAAAGTTTATTTGGGAGGCTTAAGGCTGGGCCTTGTTTCTTCCACTGGAGACCCAGAAGGTGATTTCAAGGGCGCACTTTTTTACGGGACAAAAAAGGATGAGGGGGTATGGCAGCCAAATAAAGGGGAAATTACAAATGCCTTAAAAGATTTTGTCGGAGAGATTAGCCAAAAGGTTCCTTTGTTTTCTGCAGCAAAATACAAAGGGGTTCCTTTTTATAAGTTGGCAAAAAGGGGTAAGGCGGTTCAACGGTTCAGAAAGGTTAAGATAGAGAAGGTTGAACTTCTGTATTATCGATATCCTCTTTTAACCTTGAGAGTTTTTTGCCAAGGAGGCACTTATATAAGGCAGTTAGCAGAAGACATAGGAGAGAAATTAAAATGCGGTGCTTTTCTATATTATTTACAAAGAGAGGCAATTGGCAGATTCAATGTGAAAGATTCTCTGGCAATAGACGATTTTAAGAAATATAGGGGAACATTAAAATAATGAGCAATCTCTTGCGTTGCTAGGGGAAATCTTGATATGATAATTACATCAAAGGTCTTTTGTTGCAAAATTCTTTTCACTTAAATCAATATGAAAAGGATTATAGGAATTATTTTTGGTTTTTTTGCCCTTATATTCCTGGGAGTTGTTTTATTTACTAATTTTTTACCACCATCAGCTAAGCCTCTTGAGGAATCTACAGGTTTGCTGGAGGAAGAATATGTCCCAAGAGCTGTCCCAACGCCAGTACCCACTCCTGTACCAGTTCCGATAGTAGAGCCTACCTCAACGCCTACCTCAACGCCTACCTCAACGCCAACATCCACCCTAGAGTCAGAACCAGAATCAGAGCCGCCTGCTTTTTAAACCCCAAACCATGGATTTACCCCAGAGCTTTCTGCTCTCTGGGAGGAAATCTACTTCAATATGCCTTTATACTTAGAAATAATTATTAGCGCAATGATTTTTATTATTGTTGGTCTGATAGTGTTTAGAAAAATGATTAAGGATCTAAAGAAATAAATAAGAGCAATGCAAAGCAAAGAGAAGGAGAATTTAATATTTACGAGGCTTTTTCCAGGAGAGAAGGTAATCAAAGGATTAAAAGAGGTTTGCTGCAAACACAGAGTTGAAACAGCTGTTTTACTCTCGGGTCTCGGGCAATTAAAAGATTTTGAACTCGGCTTTTTTAAAGAAAAAGGCAATTATTTGCCTCAAAATTTCAGCCAGCCCCATGAGTTGTTGTTTTTAACTGGAAATATTTCAAAAAAGCATGGTGAAGAGGGTGGATATGAATTCCATCTACACGCTGTTTTAGGCAATGAGCGAAAAGGTGTTGTTGGAGGGCATTTTATGGAAGGAACGGTTAGTGTAACGGGTGAAATTGTTCTCCTAAAAACAGATTTAAAAATAAAAAGAAGAATAGAAGAAGCCACGGGCTTAAAAGGTTTATTTATAGAAAATTAATCATTAAAATCAAAAAATATGAAAAAAGAGCTTAACACCAAACTTGCCATATTCGTTTTAATAATCCTTGCCATTATTGCTGCAGGAGCCTTGATTTTTATAGATAGATACATCACCTCAGTGCCTATCGTTTCCCCAATTCAGGTTCCCCTTCCGCCTCTTGAGCTGGAAAAGATTAAGACATTCCAGTCCGAAGAAGAATTCAAAGCCTATTTAGAGGATGTTGAATTCAGTTATGTGGGTGCTTTTGGAATGTCGGTGGCTCTGAGAGCCCCCATGATAGAGGTGGCTGAAGAGGGCATGCCCGCCCCTACCGCTGTTTTTCAAGACGGAAGAGGTGGAGAGGTAGCAGGAAGAGTTTCAGAAACTACTGTTCAGGTCTTAGGAATTGATGAGCCTGACATTGTGAAGACAGATGGAGACAAGATTTATTTCTCCTCTGCTTCGAACTATTATCGCGCAGAGCCCATAGAGGCACAGGGAATGATTATGCCCCCCAAGGCTTATGGAGCAACAAAAATTATAAAAGCTTTCCCGCCAGCTGACCTTGAGGTTATAACTGAAATTGATAAAAACGGAAACCTGCTTTTGCAAGAGAATATCTTAATGATTTTTGCTTCAGATAAGATTTACGGCTATGATATCTCAGATCCAAAACTTCCCTTGAAAAAATGGGAAATCGAGCTAGAAAGCAACAACTATTTGGTTGGAGCGAGGTTGTATAAGGGAGAGGTGTACTTAATAACAAGGAACAGGATTAACACTTATCATCCCTGCCCAATTAGACCTCTTTCTATCAACGGTTCGCCCTTAACAGTAAAATGTACAGAGATTTACCACCCCTCTGTTCCTGTGCCGGTTGATGTTACCTACACAGCGTTGTCAATTAATCCAGATTCTGGAGATATTAACAACACCATCTCATTTATTGGCAGCTCGGGTTTATCTGTTTTGTATATGTCAGAGAATGCGCTTTATGTTACCTATTCTTATTATGGAGACCTTGTTGATTTTATTTACAGCTTTTTCGATGAAAAATGCCAAGATATAATTCCTGAGTCGGTCAGAGAAAAGCTCAAAAAGCTTGCAACTTACGATATAAGCCAAGCAGCAAAAATGACAGAGCTGGAAATTATTCTTGAACAATTTCAAAGCTCGTTAACAGACGATGAAAGATTGAGAATAGAAAACGAGTTTGAAAACAGAATGGAGGATTATTACAAGGAGCATAAGAGGGATTTGGAGCAAACCGGGATAGTAAAAGTGGAGTTAGAGAGACTTACCATGGAAGCTGTTGGCAATGTTCCAGGAACTCCCCTCAACCAGTTTTCTTTGGACGAACATAACAATCATTTGAGGGTGGCGGTAACTGTTGGTGGCAGTAGAGGAATATTTTGGGGTATTGGGGAGAGCGCCAACGATGTTTATATTCTCAATGACAATCTAAGGGTGGTTGGCTCTGTTCAGGACATGGGCTTGGAAGAAAGGATTTATTCTGTTCGCTTTTTAGGGGACAAGGGATATGTTGTAACCTTTAAGCAGATTGACCCATTTTTTGTCTTAGACCTGTCGGATCCTAAAAATCCTGAATTAAAAGGAGAGCTTAAAATCCCAGGCTACTCTTCTTATCTGCACCCAATAACAGACGATAGGATTTTGGGCATAGGCAAAGAGGGCTCTCAAGTAAAGATTTCTCTGTTTGGGGTGAAAGATCCTGAAAATCCCAAAGAGGTTGCCAAATACACCCTAGATGAATATTGGTCTGATATCTTGAACACCCACCACGCCTTCTTACTGGATAAAAAACACGAGATATTCTTCTTGCCAGGCTCCAGAGGCGGTTATATTTTCTCGTATGTAGGAGATAAGCTTAAGCTGGAAAGAGCAGTGAGCAACATAAGAGCCAGAAGAGCAATTTACATCAACGATTACTTGTATGTAATCGGCGATGACAAGATCACTGTTCTAAACGAACTTGACTGGGAAAAGGTGAATGAGCTGGAGCTATAATCTTGTAACGTGTAACCTGTAACCTGTAACGTGTAACCCAAGAGCGATGAAAAAAGCCGCATATGGCAGATGAGCCACGCGGCTTTTTGGCAACAATGATGAATGTTTGTCTATTCCTTCTGGTACTTCGCAGAAAGTTCTGAAGGCCATCCTATTATAACCGCCATAAGGACTAGTGTACCCATAACCCCTGCAATTTGACTTAGACGAAATGCCCATGCATACCCCTCGGTAGCATAGCAAAGTGCTGATACTGTGGCAATTACATAGAGCAGCATACTTTCTATAACGCATAAATCCCAGAACTCACCGCCCTTAAAGGCTTTACTTCTGAAAAGGAATATCCTAGTAAGTGCAATAGCTAGGACATAACATACGCCACAAATAATTAGCTGAGACATTATTTCTTCCCTTTCTTCCTTATGTGAGAGTTAAGGTTACCACTTTTAAGATATCACGATTTTATGTAAAGTTAAATATGTGGTTGAATAGCAAAACAATAGAGATGTTAAGACAGGGAAAAGTTGGGGTTTTACCTACTGATACGCTCTATGGTTTGGTTGGGTCAGCCTTGTCTCAAAAAGCAGTTGAGAGGATTTATCAATTAAAAAAAAGAGACCCCAGAAAGCCAATGATTATTTTAATTGCTGACTTGAAAGATTTGGCATTGTTTGGTATTAATGTTAGAGAGCAAACAGAAAAGAGCTTAAAAAAGTTCTGGCCTGGAAAAGTGAGTATTATTTTGCCCTGCTCGTCCGAAGCTCCAAAGGAGCGAAGGAGAGCCTGTTCCAGCAAAAAGTTTTCTTATTTGCACAGAGGCACAAAGAGTTTAGCTTTTCGTTTGCCAAAGCCAAGCTGGTTAAGAGGGTTGTTGAGAGAAACAGGTCCCCTGGTTGCTCCGAGCGCCAATCCTGAGAATCTGTTGCCTGCTGAAGACATTGAAGAAGCAAAAAAATATTTTAGCATAAAAGTGGATTTCTATGTTAACAAGGGAAAACTCACTGGTTTACCTTCAACCTTGATTGAATTAAAAGGCAAAAAGGTTATTATAAAAAGACAGGGCGCAGTCAAAATAAGCTCAATATGTTAAAAAAAAGGCAATTTTTCCCAGCTATTACAAGTACTAAGGGAGCTAATTGGCGCAAGATGCTAAAAGAGATTGATAAATTAGGGCTCAAAGAGATAGCCCTTTTTCCTACTTGCTTGGCAAAAGAGGAAAGAAAGGAGGTTTATGCTTTGCTGGAAAAAACAAATCTCAAGAGCATCCCCTTGATTCATTTAAGGGGTGATATGGAGCTAGAGGAACTGGACTATTTTGTTAAAAATTATAAAACCAAGCTTTTTAATGTTCACACTCCCCGACGCAACCCATTGCTGCACGATTTTTTAAAATACAAAAAACAAATATATATTGAAAACGGCCAGCCGTTTTTTACTGAAAAAGAGCTTGATAGTTTTGCTGGGATATGCTTGGATTTTTCTCACCTAGAGAACGACAGGAGGCTGAACAAAGAAGTTTTTGAGAGAACAATAGAAATGTTTAAAAAATACTCTATTGGATGGGCCCATATCAGCGCAGTTACAGCAACCCCTCATATGGACCTTGATGGTTATTTTACTTATCACGAGCATCGCTTGGAGGATTTTTCAGAGCTTGATTATCTGAAAAACTATCCTCTAAATTATTTCCCCAAGCTTATTGCCATGGAGCTCACCAACCCCCTAAAAGAACAACTTGAAGCAATAAACTATATAAGGAAAATTCTTAATTCTTAATTCTTAATTCACATCATGAGTCCTGTTTGGCATTTTATTTCTTCTTTTTTTATAGCCTTGTTTTTCTTTTTGGGAACAGGAGACATCAACACTGCCTTGATTGCTTTTTTGGGCGGTTTTTTTATTGACATTGACCATTTGCTAGATTTCTGGGTTTCAAAGCCTAAAAATCCCTTCAGCCTGAAAGCCTTTATGGACTCTGACAGTTATGTAAAAGTCAACAAGCGGATTTTTGTGCCTTTTCACGCTTGGGAATGGGTTTTTATCTTGCTTGTTGTGGCTTACCACCTTAACTGGCTTTTGCTTTTTATTTTTGCTATATCTCTTGGCTTGCACTTAATCTTAGATACCGTGCATCATGTATGGCAAGAAAAGGGCAATCCCCTCATTTATGTTATTTCCTTTCGTCTGATAAAAAAGTTCAAGGTTTTATCTTATTAATATACTAGCCAGAAAAACAAAAATGCGACAGGCTGTCGCTTTTTTAGATTATTGCCAAAAAGGGAAGGGCGGCTTAATTTGACAAGGGGTAAAAAGTTAGCGAAGTTCTAATCTTTGATAAAATTCTTTGGCGAGCTGGGCGGTATCGGCTGTGCTTTTGTAAAACGATTTCCAAACAACCACAATGTCAGCGTCGTTAAAAAAAGCCCTTTCTACTTCCTGGATTGTATCCCCCCCAGCCACAGCCACTAAAACATCATAGTTGCCTTTTATTTGTTGTATTTGGTAATAAGGAATTTGCTTTTCTTTATTGAATTCTGTTTCATCAACTCCCCGATGCAAGACTACTACATCAGGTGGCTTTTTTAAATTATTTAGCACAGAAACAGCATCTCTAACATTCATCATATCAATCATTGAGTCAATGCCAGCTTTCTCGCATTCTTCAATAAAGCTGTCTATTGTGGCACTTGGTGCCACACCAAGACAGGTGGCAGCTGAGGCGCCCCCTTCTTGGGCAATAGGTACCTCTTTTCTGGCTAAATCATCGCATTTTAGATCAGCCACAATATAGGGCTCAAAGGGTAAAGGAACAGGGCCTGATTTTGAAATCGTTTTTATAAGAGCTGGTTTCAGCCCCTTCATTTCTTTAGCCATCCTTGCTAATTCTTGAAGTTGCCGCACTGCCTCAATGAGACTTTTGGGTTTTTGTTTTGTTCTGATCTGCTCGGGAAAAAAGTGGGTTAGAACCAGATTTCTTATTGTTGAGATTGCTTTTTGTCCGTAAATCTTTATCAATGGGGTGCCAGCTTCAACTAAAATCTGTTCAGAAACCGGCAGTTGGGGGATAATCTTTTCTGCTTCTTCTGGGGTGCTGTTTAAGGCGATCTGAAGATATTTTTTGTTTTTCTTTAAAATCATTTTAGTTCTTTTAGGAATTCGCCAGCTAACTCGGTTGTCTTTTGAGGGCTTTCAGCAAAAGCTCGCCAGACAACGGCAATGTTAGCGTCGTTAAAGATTTCCCCTCTTACTTCTTTTGGGCTCTCTCCGCCAGCCACTGAAATTGAGATACTGTAGGTTCCCAAGATTCGGTGGATTTGCCAAAGGGGAATTTCTTTGTCTTCTTGCTTTTCCCATTCTTCAACGCCCCTGTGCAAAACAACAATATCAGGCAGTTTCTTTAGCTTTTGTAAAACTTCAAAAGGAAATTTTACATTAAGCATATCTACCATTGAGTCCATCCCTAATTCTTGGCATTTGGCAACGAACAAATCAATGGTGGGAATAGGGGCTAAGCCCAAGCAAGTGGCTGCTGAAGCGCCAGCTGAAGCTGCTAATTCAACCTCTCGAAAACCTCTGTCCATACATTTTAAATCAGCAACAACATAGCCAGGTTTGCCCAGTTTAAAGTCCCATAAGTTTTTGATGGTGCCGATTCCTTTCCTTCCGTAATTTTTTACAAAAGAGGTGCCAGCCTCAACTAGGATTCGCTCTGATGCAGGGAGCAGCCCAACCATACTCTCAACTTCAGGGAGAGTCCTGTTAAAAGCAATTTGTAAATAGCTCAATTTTTTGTTGAGCATGCAGATTTTGTTGAAATTAAAACTTTAGTTGCCAAAAAACCTAGATCTGGGGCTTGGGTTTTTGGACCAAAGTTTTTATGCCTTCAAACACCTCAGTTGGTAAGGCAAATATCACCATCTTTGAAGGGTCGGGCTGGAGCTTGTCTATTGTTTCAAGGGTTCTCAAGGAAAGACCGCCAGGAACACTGCCTAAGACTTCAGCAGCATCTCTTAGATTCTTGGCAGCCTCAACTTCGCCCATAGCCTTGATAATCACTGCTCTTCTTTCTCTTTCTGTTTCTGCCTGTTTTGCCATCGCTCTTTTCATGTCAGCTGGCAATTCAATATCTTGGATTTTAATCGAAGTTACATTAATTCCCCAAGGGTCGGTAGCCACATCAACAATATTGCTGATTTCTTTGGCAATGTTTTCTCTTGCAGTTAGCAGCATATCAAGCTCAACCCCTCCGATGGTATCTCTTAGAGTGGCTTGAGCGTAGAGGGCGGTGGCTCGGTGGAAATCTTGAATTTCAAGAACTGCTTTTTTAGCTTCAACCACCTGAAAATAGACAACAGCATTAATACCTACTGTTACATTATCTTTGGTAATTACCTCTTGTCTGGGAATGTCAACAGTGGTAATCCTTAGATCAACCTTGAGCATCTTTTGTATTCCATTGAAAATCCAAGTTAAACCGGGTTTTCTAGTACTGGTGTAGCGCCCGAGAGTTAAAATAACCCCTCTTTCGTATTGATTAACTACTCTCAAACCCCCCAAGCCAAAAACCACAGCTAAGAAGGTAACAATACCCAAAATTACATTAATCATAGTTTCTGTTTGTCATTTGCTTAATTATAATTTGACCTTTCTGTTTTGTTTGATTTATTATAGACGAAAGCAGGGCTTTTTCAAGATAAGAACCATTAGATGTCTAAAGTAAGTTTAACTAAAGGAGATTCAAGGAGAAAAATTGTTTTTGAATCTTTAAAATTGTTGGGAGATGATATTCAGAGGGCGATTGGGGAGAAAACCGTTCTGATTAAGCCGAATTTTGTTTCAGCTATTTCTCAGAAAGCAGCCAGCCACGTTGATCAAATAAGGGGAATTTTGGATTTCTTAGCAGGTTTTTATAAAAAAAAGATTGTGGTTGCTGAAAGCTCAGCCATTGGAAAGGCATTTGATGGCTTCAAAAATTTTGGCTATTTTCAGCTCCAAGAAGAATATAGCTTCCCTTTTGAGTTTATTGATTTAGACAAAAACGACTTTGAAGAAATTCCAATTTTGAAGGGAGAATCGGTTAGGGTGAGCAAAACCATTCTTGATCCTTGCTTTTTTATCATTTCAGCAGCCAAGCTGAAAACTCATGACAGGGTTGTTGCTACCTTGTCGCTTAAAAACCTGGCTGTTGGAATGGTTTTAATGCCTGACAAGCCAAAGATCCATCAAGGGGTAAAAGAGATTAACAAAAACCTTTTGCTACTTGCTAAAAAAAGAATACCGGATTTAGCTTCAATAGATGCTTTTTACGGGATGGAAGGCAATGGTCCAAGCAGAGGAGATATGGTTAAATGCGATATTGCAATAGCTAGCTTAGATTTTTTGGCAGCTGACAGAATAGGGCTTGAGATTATGGGGATTCTGCCAGAAGATGTTGGCTATTTGCTCTATTGTCAGCAAGAAGGGCTGGGAGAGTATTCTCTCCGTAAGATAGAGATTGTTGGTGAGAAATTGGAAAATTGTAAATTTGAGCGAAAGTTCCGTTTGCACTCTACCATCAAAGAGCAATTGCTTTGGAAAGGGTAAATTCACCCCCACACCAAACAGACACTGGCCCCTCGGCCGATTAGACGGCTTTGCCGTCCTGTGTCTGTTTGGTGTGGGGGGTAAAGGTCGACTAATAAATTTTTTCCATATATGTCAACATCCCAAAAGATTATCATTTTGGTCTTAATAATTGTTGTTGGAGCAGGGATTTTTTGGTATGCTAGTCAAAAAAGGTCGCCAGAAGAATCGTCTCCAGAGTCGGGATTTGAGGCTCTGGAGGGAGATGAAGTTCTAACAGGGTATGTTGAGTATAAAAACATGAAGATTCAGAGCTTAGCTTTTTCAAATAATCAGCCTATACCTCCAAAATATACCTGTGATGGTGAAAATGTAAACCCACCCCTTAGGTTTAATGATGTTCCAGACGTTACAGAAAGCCTAGTTTTGATTGTTGACGACCCCGATGCTCCAGCAGGCACTTGGGTGCATTGGGTAGTTTGGAACATTCCACCAGCAGCCCATGAGATCTTAGAGAACAGCGTGCCAGAAGGCGCGATTGAAGGCATTACTGACTTTGGCAAACCAGGCTATGGAGGGCCTTGCCCTCCCTCTGGCAGCCACCGATACTTCTTTAAACTTTATGCCTTGGATACTGTTTTGGCGCTCAGTTCTTCAGCTGATGTGAAAGACGTTGAATTGGCAATGGAGGGCCATATTTTAGGAGAAGCTCAGTTGATTGGTTTATATCAAAGACAATAGGTGCTCACGTAGATTATCTCAGGGAGCACAACATCAGCCAATAGCTTAATAGAACTTTTTGATTATTCGTATATTCCTACTAATTCGTAAATTCGTAAGGCTATGCATCTTATTGCTGACTTTCATATTCATTCAAAATATTCAAGGGCTACCTCTCCCCAAATGGACTTGGAACACTTGGATCGGGCAGCAAAAACTAAGGGAATTAAACTTTTGGGTACAGGTGATTTTACTCACCCAGAGTGGTTCAATAATCTCAAAGAAAAGCTTGAACCAGCTGAACCCGGGATTTTTAGGTTAAAGATTAAAGATTCAGGATTAAAAGACAAGGAGACAAGATTTATTTTGACGTCAGAGATAAGCTGTATTTATTCAAAAAATGGAAGGGTTCGTAAGATTCACCTTTTGATTTTTTCTCCTGACTTTGCAACAATTGAAAAAATCAATACCCAGCTCGGCTGGATAGGAAACCTCAAGGCTGATGGCAGGCCTATTTTAGGCTTGGACGCTAAAGAATTAACAAAGATTGTCCTCAATGTTTCTGAGGATTGCTTGGTTGTGCCCGGACACATCTGGACTCCTTGGTTTTCTTTGTTTGGTTCAAAATCAGGGTTTGATTCTATTGAAGAGTGCTTTGAGGACTATACAAAATATATTTATGCTGGAGAAACAGGTTTGAGCTCTGATCCGGCAATGAATTGGCGCTGGTCAGCCCTTGATAAGATTACCCTGATAAGTTGCTCAGACGCCCACAGCCCTGCTAAGCTTGGCAGGGAAGCCTGTGTTTTTGATACAGAATTAAGCTATAAGAGTGTTGTTGAGGCAATAAAGCAAAAAGACCCTAAGAGATTTTTATACACCATTGAATTTTTTCCAGAAGAGGGAAAATACCACTATGACGGCCACAGGAACTGCAATACGGTTTTGTCTCCCAAAGAAACAAAAAAGTATAATGGCCTCTGCCCTCGCTGCGGCAGACCCCTAACTGTTGGGGTTTTGTATAGAGTTGAAGAATTAGCTGACAGGCCTGAAGGCTTTAAGCCAGAAAATGCCATTCCTTATAAAAGCCTAATTCCTTTAGAGGAGATAATTGCAGAATCTTTAGGCATGGGTGTTGGCACAAAAGAGGTTGGAAAACATTATAAAGACTTAATTAAGAATTTTGGTTCAGAGCTTAACATCTTGCTGAATATATCTGTGTCTGACTTGAAAGGAGCAGTTTTGCCAGAAATTACTGAAGCAATTTCCAGGGTAAGGGAGGGAAAAGTGAATGTGGAACCCGGATACGATGGCGTTTATGGCAAGGTCAGAATCTTTTCTGAAGGCGAGAAGAAAAAAGTTTCTGGGCAAAAAAGCCTATTTTGACTCACCGCAAGGAGATATGAAAAGCTTTGCTAAAGCTATTTGCTTAATAATTATCCTAATTCTAATAGGTTTTTTTTGTTTTCAGGTGATCAATGTTTATTATTCAAGCCACAGTTTTGCAACGAATCTTAGGAGCCATCCCTTTAATTTTTTAAAAATAGGCAGCAAAAAATTAATTTCTTCGGGAGTGGTGCCCCATCATTTACTACCAGAAGCACTTATTGAAGATTTTTTCAGCTATATTGCTTCTCAAAAAAAGCCAGATACTATCATCTTATTATCCCCAGACCATTTTAAAGCTGGCAGCCTGTTAGGCAGTTCTTTTATTTCGCTTCAACCAGACACTGAAAATTTTCAAGGGATGAAAGTTAACACCGCTTTAATAAAGGAACTTTCTCTCAAGGGCAATATTCTCTTTAGCGATGCAAGCCTGAAGCTGGACCACGGGATTACAAACCTAGTGCCTTTTATTGAAAAATATTTTCCTCACATCAAAGTTGTCCCATTCATTGTACCTTCAACCATTAGCCTTGAAGAAACAGAAAGGTTTGTCCAGCTATTGAACTCTTTAGCATCTCGCCGGGCTATGGTTGTTGCCAGTGTTGATTTTTCACACCATCTTTCTCCTTCAGCAGCTGACTTTCATGATGTTAAAGCCAAAAGGGTTTTAATTAATTTTGAAAAAAAATCTTTCCCGAGCTTGGAAGTTGATTCTTGGCAGGCTCTTTTTATTGCAAGAAGTTTTGCTGAGTTAAGAGAAAAAGAGTTCCCCAAGATTATCGGTCGTAAAAAATCCACTGATTTTTTAGTGAAAAACCCATCTGTTCTTGAAGACACAACCTCATACCTTAGTTTGGTTTTTGAAGAGCAAGACCCTGAGGGCCTGGCTTTTGTTGCAGCACCCCCTTCTGTTTCTGAATTAAATGAGTTTAACGGGAAGACATTGAAAGCCAAAACAGTTTTGTTGCTCGGCGATATTATGCTGGACAGAGGCGTTGAATATCAAATGCAAAAGAACAGTCCTTTCTATCCTCTCTTGGAAATAGAAAAATTATTAAAAGGAGTTGATATTGTTTTTGGTAATCTTGAAGGCCCTATTGTTGAGAAACCTCCAAGTTTTTCAGACGCCTCTTTAAAGTTTGCCTTTAAAAAAGAGATGGCTGAAATCCTTGCTAAAGCAGGCTTTAACCTTCTTTCTTTAGCTAACAACCATACTTTGAATATGGGCAGCAAGGGCTTAGCTGAAACAAAAAAGCATTTAAAGGAAGCGGGCATAGATTTTATTGGCGATCCAATTGATTGCAAAAAAGAATTTGTTTTTAAAAAAGAGGATTTAATATTTCTTGCATTTAACCAGACTTTTGCTTTTAACTGTGGCGGAGAAGAAATCAGCAAACTTGTAGAATCAGTTAGGGCTTCAAGCACCAAGGCTTTCTTGGTGGTGAGCCTGCACTGGGGCAACGAATATCAGTTGAAGAATTCTTCTGGTCAAAAAAGTCTAGCCCATAAGATAATTGAGGCTGGAGCTGATTTAATAATTGGACATCATCCTCATGTGGTTCAGAACATTGAAATATATAAAGGGAAAATGATTTTTTATTCTCTGGGTAATTTTATTTTTGACCAGTACTTCTCAAAAGAAACCCAAGAAAGTTTGGCCGTTGGCGTTGAGGTATATCCTGACCAACTTATCTATCGTCTTTTCCCTATTCAAAGCAAATTATCCCAGCCCTCTTTGGCAGGTTACAAGGAGAGCGGAGAGTTCCTTGAGGAATTAGCTGAACGTTCCAGCTCAGAGTTGGTTGAAAAGATAAAAAGAGGTATAATAGAGCTGAAAAGATGAGTAAAGCTATGAGAGGAGGATTCTTTATTTTTTTCCAAAAAAGAGTTTCAACTGCCATAGCTCTCAGCATCATTGTTTTTTGTGCTGTTATTGCTGGCATTCTTATATTAAACCGCCTTCAACAGATAGCCATGCGGGTACCTCCAATATTTGTTTCGCATATTCCAAAGAGGATGATGGAAGAACAATTCTCAACCTCTTCCACCTCTACCTTACCTTAAAAGTCGTATTTAGGCATTATCTTAAAAATATGAACACAAAGAAACAAAAATCCAAGTTGGTCGTTTCGCTTCATAATGTTTTGAAAAATCAGGGAAACTCTCCTGGCTTCTCAAAGGTCATCTTAATTATTTTAATATTAGTTTTTGCTTCAGCAGCTGTAATGGGGACATTGTACATTAAAAAGACAGGTCCCTTTTCTGTTGTTCCTGGTCCAGGGCCTGGTCCCACACCCGGACCCACGCCAACGCCATCTCCTACCCCTGTTCCCAGTGAATTTGCACTGGCTAAAAGACTAATCCAGCCAGAAAAAATTGTTTTGGAAAAAACAGATGTTGTTCCTGAAATTCCTCCCTACGATTTACCTCTTCAAACTCAGGCAATTTCCAATTATCAGGATTTTGCCAAGAAAATAAACCTTAGCTCTCAAGCCCTTTCTCTTTTGAGGGAAAATGGCTTTGTAGTTACTCAAACCCCCAAGTCTGGCAGGCATAGCTTGCCAAAAGACGACTTGGTAGTTTATTACAAAGTTCTTAAAGAAAAAGACATTCCTATTTTCATTACCACAGATTCTCTTTTACATTATTATCATATCTTTTTTGACACCACCTTGATGAAAATAGAAAGAGATTTGTTTTATAACGATCTCTGGGAACTAAGCAAAGAGTTATTTGACAATGCCCTTGGTGAATATGGGAGCATACAGATAATGTCACGTACATTGACCCCCCAAGAAGAGGAGCTTGCTGAAGCCTATGAAAGAAATATTGCTTATTTATCAGTTGCTTTAGAGTTGTTAAAACCCAAAGAAAGCCAGATAATGAGCGATGAAACATTAAAGCAAGAGTATTGTGCGGGAGCGACAGGCCATTGGTGCGAAGAGATAATTGAGGGCGTGAAAAGAACGTACGGGGAAAAAGCCAGCTTTAAATATTTTTCAGACCAGGAAGCCAAAAAATATACTTTTGAAGTTCCTGATTTTGTCAAAGAATGGGTTCAAGAGGAAATAGATTTGATTGAAAAGCACGAGGGCTGGGAATATTCTCCTATCTTTATTTACCAAGAAGATTACTCTCAATATGTACCAAGAGGCCATTATACCAAATCAGAAAAACTAAAAAATTATTTTAGGGCTCTGGTGTGGCATGGCAGAATGACAGCCTTGATAAAGGGCTCACCTATTTTGAATAAGGGCGAGTCAGCCTGTACAGGCCCTATGAACGGGATTGTTTCTGAATACGATGCTAAGATCCAAACCCTAGGAGCAATCCTGCTTGCCAATAGTTTTTCAGCAAGCAAAACAATCCAAGAAAGATGGCAAAGGATTTACGCTATAACCGGCTTTTTCGTTGGTTTTTCTGATGATTTGGGTCCTTATGAATACAGCGCTGTTTTGAAAGATTTGTTTGCTAGGGTATCGCAGATTTTTACAGAACCACTCAGCCACGGTCTTTATATCGAAGAAAATTATCAGCAGATTAAAGACAATCTTTCAGGCCTTGCTTACAATCCTAAGATTTATGGTGGCTTGGGAGCTTGTCAATTGTTCATGCCCTGTCCCCCTCTTTCTAAGGAGGCTTTGGGGGAGTTAAAAGTCCAGGCTAAAAAACTTTTAGAAGAAACCAAAGGTTTCAGGCTGATGGGGCAGAGATTTACTATTGATTCTTGGTTGTTCTCTGAAATCGTTTCTCCTTATTCTGGCGAATATACCGGTGAAAAACTTGCCTTACCAACAAAAGACAAGCCCTTTACTTTTGCCTGGAATGATGCTTACCCAAGTTTCAGAAAAAACCGTCCCTTTACCTGGGTGAAAACCGATGTTGCTGGCTGTCCGCCCCCAGCAGAGAGGGAAGTAAGAGGATTTCCTCGGGGCTTGGATATTATGGCTTTGTTTGGTTCTCAGAGAGCAAAAGATATTCTGGATAGCCTAGGGGATGCAGATTATTCAGATTACGAAAACAAGTTTGCAGAGCTTAAGCAAGTGATTGATTCACTCTCAACAGATGATTGGTATCAGAACCTCTATTGGAACTGGCTCTATGTTTTAAGGTCTTTGCTTGTTGAGTTTGGCGAGGGCTATCAAACCTTTATGCAAACACAAGCTTGGCAGGACAGAGAATTAAACACAGCCTTGGCTTCTTGGGCAGAACTAAGGCACGACACAATTTTATACGTTAAGCAGAGCTATACTATGGCTGAGATGGGAGCAGCCCCTCCACCACCCCCTGTTGTTGGTTATGTTGAACCAGTACCTGAGTTTTATGCTCGTTTATTAACCCTAAGTAAAATGACAAACCAGGGCTTGAAAGGTTTGGTGCCAAAGGACGAACTTGAAAAGTTGGAAATAGGAACTGCCCTTGACAGTTTCGCTGATATTTTAGAACGCTTACTTGAAATCTCTGAGAAAGAGTTAAAAAACCAGGCTTTAACTGAAAATGATTACAAATTTATTGAGGATTTTGGCAGTATTTCAGAAAGATTAATAGAGGTTGTTTCTGGAGGAGAAATTGACCCTGACATATTAAAAACCGTTATGATAGCTGATGTTCACACTGAGGGCAACACAGAGAAGGTTCTGGAAGAAGGGGTGGGCTATATCAAGACGATGATTGTTGCTTATAAGCTTCCTCAGGGCCATGTTTTACTGGGAGCAGGCCCTGTGTTTAGCTACTATGAGTTTAAACAGCCAATGGCAGAAAGGCTTACTGATGAAGCCTGGAGAACAATGTTAGAAACAAAGCACCCCCCAGAACCTACTTGGACTAAAAGTTTTTCAGAATAATTTCTAATAATAGCATAATTATATTAAGAACAATTAAGGTTATACGTTGATGTCTTGGTGTAATTGTAAATCTATGGCTATTAAAAAAACTTTTTTACTTCTTTCTACTTCTTTGATAATCATCTTGCCAGCCTTTGCCTCAGCTGACAGGGGTATGATACCTCCTCCCCATATTCAGCTGGATCAGTCAGCCCAAAATGCTATTGTTGCTTGGGATGGAGATGAGGAAATCATTATTCTTTCAAGCAATATCAAAAGCTCAGCCACAACAACCGTGCTTGAGGTTTTACCATTGCCTTCCCAACCAAGCGATGTTAAAAAAGGCAGCTCTTTTTCGTTCAGGCGGTTGGTTGACATTATGAACCAAAAAATGGAAAGGGACAGATGGATGTTGGGAGGCGAAGGAAAGGTGGCTGATGGTCAGGCTGTGCCTGGGGTTGAGGTTACTTTTCACGAACAGATTGGAGCTCACGATGTAACAATAGTTAAGGTTAATGATTTAGACGATTTTACAGACTGGATAGATAATTTTACTAAGGAAAAACAAATCGCTTTGCAGGAAGTTTCGCTTGAATTTAAACAAGGGCTGGCTAACTACTTAAAAAGAGATATAAAGTATTTTGTTTTTGATGTCTTACAGTTAGGAGAGGAAGAAAAAAGCATTGAGCCTTTGGTTTACCGCTTCAGGTCAGATTTTCTCTATTACCCAATTTTAATAAGCGCTATCTCAAGCATTAGCGACAGCATTGCCAAAATCAATTTGTTTATCGTAACCGGAGATTACATTAACTTGCCCACTCTTGTTCCATACAGCTATTACAGGTATTCTTGGTTCAGCACCTATGGCACTCCAGTTGAGTTTACCAAAGAAGAGCTTAAAATGGTTTCTGAGGATTTGGCAGATTTATTTTGGAAAGAATCCACGGTTGAAGTAAGAGAGGCATCTCTTCATAAAAGACTAAAGGAGATAACTCGAGACCTGATGGTTTTCCCTGATCTTTGGGATAAAAACTTGGGCTTGGGGGATTCAGGTAAAGAAGTGGAAAATCTCCAAAAGATATTGCTCAACGAAGGCGTTTGGGATTCAGACTACGAAGCCACAGGATATTTTGGAGAAGTTACAAGGGCTGCCCTCACCCAATTCCAAGAAAAACACGAAAGCGATATTTTAGAACCGCTTGACTTACAAAAAGGAACAGGCTTTTTGGGTGCTAGCACCAGAAGTTATCTAAAAAAGCTTTCGGTTGGTATGACAGCTGTTGCGATTAAAGAACAGGTTTTTTGGAGCAGGAATTTATCTCTCGGGGCTGAAGGAGATGATGTTAAAAGATTGCAGGAAATTTTAATTCAAGAAGGGGTTTGGACAAGGTCAGATATTCAGCCAACCGGTTATTTCGGACCCATTACCAAGCAAGCCGTGATTGGGCTTCAAGAAAAATACGCTGCAGAGATTCTCAATCCCTTAGGGCTCACAAAAGGCACTGGCTTTGTTGGTCCCTCAACCAGAGAATTTCTTAACAAGTGAAAAATGCCTATTGAAGAATATCGTTTCGGAAAAATAGTAATTGATGGAAAAGCTTATACCCACGATGTTGAGGTGAGGTGGAATGAGACACCAAGCAATCCGCTTGAGGTTTTGGAGTGGCAAAGAAAAGAAAGCCATGTTATTGATGTTGAAGATGTTAAACAGGCAGTTGAAAAAAGCCCTGAAACAATTATTATTGGAACGGGCGAGTCGGGCGTGGCTGAAGTAACTGCAGGAGCTCAAGACCTTATTGAAGGCAAAGGGATTCAGCTGATAGTTGATAGAACCGGAGAGGCAGTAAGAACCTTTAATGTTATTAACCAAGAATCTGAAGAAGAAGAGGGCGTCAGAGCAAAAGTAATCGGCTTATTTCATCTAACTTGTTAGATGAAACAGTAGAAAATAAACTTATCCACGGTTTACTCTTGATTATTTTCAGAGGAAGAGTATAATATAGTATGGTTCGAGATTTAGGAAACTTAAGGATTTTCAATTTTAATTAAGATTGACAATACCCTTGAGGATTCTATCTCAAGCTGAACCCCGTTAAATAATAGCGGGACAACCCCCAGTTAAAGCCCTATCCGGCAATTATTTATGCAAAACACGCAGACGATAAAGTCGGGGCTAGGAAATTTAACGGGGTAAAGGTATTCGTTTATTTCAAACCGCTTTGAGGCTTGAAGAGGAGAAATCTTCATTCTTGAAATCTATTAGCGGTTTGGAAAGTAATAAAGTGTTTAAGAAATCTCAATCTTCAGACGAGCAACCCGGAGGTGATTTTCAGCCAAGAGAAATGCATCAAGGTGATTGGGAATGCGCAGATTGTGGAGCAAAGATAACAGAGCTTCCCTTTAAACCAGATGCTGATAGACCCATCTATTGCCGCGATTGTTGGAGAAAAAGAAGGGAACGTTTTCGTCGATAAAACAAAAAACCGCGCTCAGCGCGGTTTTTTGTTATAATAAGATTAGGCTGATGCTATGGAAATTGGAATATGAATTTAGAAATCCTTAAATCAAAAATCCGTTCCGTTCCTGACTGGCCCAAGAAAGGGGTTGTTTTCCGCGACATCACCCCAATTTTAGAAGATAAAAAAGCCTTTCATTTTTTGATTGAGGAGATGGCAAGGTTTTGTCAGGCAGAGAAAATTGATAAGGTGGTTGGCATTGATGCAAGGGGTTTTATTTTAGCTGCTCCCCTAGCTTACAAACTTGGTGTTGGCTTGGCAATTCTTAGAAAAAAGGGAAAACTGCCCTACCAGACAGTGGCTAAAAAATATTCTCTTGAGTATGCAGCTGAAATCTTAGAGATGCACAAAGACACAATCAGAAAAGGGGAGAAAGTTTTGCTTTGCGATGATCTTCTAGCAACTGGCGGTACAATGGCTGCCACCGTGGATATTATTGAGAGGCTTGGGGGTGAAATCACAGCTATTTTATTTTTTCTTGAGCTCAAAGATTTAAAGGGTAGAGAAAAGTTAAGGGGCTATAAGATTAAATCTTTAATAAAGTTCTAAGTTGCCAAGGATCAGAATTCTGTCATTTTACAGAGCTTTGACAGAGTCCTGGACTCGGTCAACTTGGTTAGTTTACTATGGTTGTAAAAATTAAAGCCCAAATCGGTATTATTGGTGGTTCAGGGTTTTATGATTTTTTAAAAGGCAAGGAAATTTTTGTTGAAACTCCTTTAGGTCTGCCATCCGACAAGGTTTTAATTGCTGAAAATGCTGGTAAGCCCATTGCTTTTTTGCCCCGGCACGGAAAAAATCACCAATACTCTCCCCAGAGGATTAATTATCGAGCAAACCTCTATGCCTTGAAAAAGCTGGGGGTTAAAAGGATTATTGCTCCCTGTGCTGTTGGCAGCTTAAAACCTAAGATTAAACCAGGAGATTTTGTAATTTCTGACCAGTTTATTGACAGAACCAAAACAAGAATTGATACCTTTTTCACTGGCTCAAAAACCGTTCATATATCACCAGCTGATCCCTATTGCCCTGAATTAAGGAAATTAGCCATTAAAAAATGCAACAAGCTAAAAATCCCCTATCACCAAAAAGGCACAGTAGTTGTTATTGAAGGTCCCCGCTTCTCAACAAGGGCAGAGTCTAATTTCTATTCAAAATCCGCTGATGTCATCAATATGACCCAATACCCAGAGGTTGTTTTAGCCAGAGAACTTGAGATGTGTTATTTGAATATCTCTTTGGTTACTGATTACGATGTTGGTTTAAAGGATAAAAAGGGCACCAAACCAGTGACTGCTCAAGAAGTGCTGCGTAAATTTAAGCAAAATACTGAAAAACTCAAAAAATTAATTCTAGAGATTGTCAAAGATATCCCAGCAAAGCCTTCTTGCAAATGTAATCAAGCGCTCAAGCAGGCATCTATGTAGAAAACAAGAAACCTCCGGAGGCCCAGTCCTTTGGAAGCTCGCTTGTGATAAAATGAGCAAGAGATCTTAGTTTCTGAGAGGCAAACCAGCAAATTTATTTGAGGATAGATGTGCTTTGCCTCTTCTTTTTGAATATGGTAACATAATTCTGTTGTTTTTTCTTTAATAATTGAAGAAGTGGAAACACCAGAGAGGAGGTGAAGTTTGTGAAGAAGCTACTAATTATAGTGCCTGGGAAGGCAACCAGTGACATAGCAAAACTTGGTTATAAGATTGCTGTCATC
>CAYGBM010000048.1:0-5542 GCA_964348225.1 uncultured Candidatus Saccharibacteria bacterium
AAAAAAATCCCCTCTCTTGAAAGGGGGAATTGGTGGCTCCGTCTATGCGACCCTGAAGCCATCGAAGGGTTAGAACCTGTTTTATGGCAAAATAAGAAGCTTAACTGCCGTATTGGCCAATCAAACTTCTAAGTTGATAAAGAAGCTTCCAGTCTTGTTAAAAAGTCACAATAGACTTCTTTAAGCTCTGGAAACCTTGCTATTTGACGCTCGTAGTGTTCTTTTTGGCGGGCACTGAAATGATAACTTCGCAAAAGCTCACGACGCTTCTCCTGCCATTGCTCAGGAGTCAGCCCTGTACGATAGACCACTTCTTCAGTGGTCCAACGAGGATAATCCACAATAACATCTTGAGGACTGATCCTCCGTCCGACCAAAGTACCTGGGAAAGGAACTTCAAAGTTGGCTCTCAGTTCATCGGCCCTAAAAGCAAAACCTTCTAACTGTCTGATTTCATCGTCAAGCTCCTCTAGGGTCGTCTCAAGCGTTCTCGGACGTCTTCCTAGCATAAAGAACGCTCTCGTTACAATCCCAGCTTCAGCACAAAGATTATAGGCAGTGGCTGGATCTCCTTCTCTTTTACCCCGTTGAGTTCTCGTTCTATTGCTTGCGAACTCAAGCCCCATCATTAGGAAATAGAATCCTGCTCTTTTCATTGCTTGAACCATTTCCCAATCTAGCAGGAAATCAGGCATAGAAATGGAAGGGAAGGGACCTCTTTTCTCCATTTCAGCACAAAGAGCCATTACCCAATCTTTATCAGCATTAAAGAGTGGATTACTGAAATGATAAATCAGGCCAGGCCCGTATTCACTCTTTAACCAAAGCATTTCGTTAACTATGTTTTTTGGTGAGCGATGTAATACTTTAGGACATATCGCCCACGAAGTACAGTAATCGCACCTAGCTGCACAGCCTATTGCTCCAGCAATAATCACGCATTTACGTGGCCTTGGCTCTAAGGTAACGGGGGGTTTAAAAGGTAAAGGATGCCTTTTTAAATCCTGCATTAAGTCTCTCTGACGGAAAGACCAAGGCAGACTATCAAGAGGATACGGACTGTCTTCTGGGAAGAGAGCCTCTCTGTGAACTACCTGTGAAGGTACTCTACGAATTGCTAATTCTTGAAGCAACCAAGGCAAAGAAGTTTCACCTCTACCTAAAATAACATAATCAGCAATACCTTCTTTTAATGCTTCTTCAGCCTCTTTCCTGCCAACACCAACGTGGTAACCTCCATAGATAATTGGGATATCGCCCTTAAATAATAAGGCTACCTTATCAGCCAGCCATTTAGTGTATGTGTAAGGGAAAAATACCAAAACATCATACACTCCTCTTCTAATCATTGAAGCAATCTCTTCTGGATTAGTAGAATTAGAACGCAGGAAGCGGACACTCCATCCAATGTTCTGGCAGCAAGCAGCCACAAGCTGAGCTCCTATCTCCTCACAACCTATTCTTGAGGAAAAGACATCCCTATCTGTTGGAGAAAAGCCTGTATCAACAAACACCACCGTTTTATTCATTCTTCTCACCTCCTTGTTAAACGGCTAAAATCATCTTAAACAATTATCACTAAAAATCAAGTAAAGGGTTCTATCTCTCACGCCTTCCTTCGTTGACACTTCGGAATGGCAATGCCCCTCTACTCAAAAACCCTTATAGAATAAGGGCTCAGAAGTTGGCTGTCTTTGCGAAAACGTTAGAACCTATTTGGAAAGTTTGAAATAAGTTAGTTCTTATAGAATACCTTAAAATTATTAAGTTCTCTTACTAACTCTTCAGCAGTTTGTCCTTTATAACATATAGCCCTGTCGTCTACGTAAACTGAGGCTACTGGTTTTCCAGGATTTCCTGTTTTGTATTCTGGGTTAGTATTTAGATAGTCTGCTGGAATTTTATATCTCTTGCAGTATTCTCTTAAAACTTTAGTGCTCCTTGAAGAATATATTAGTATTTTATGTCCTTGTTGCTTCAATAGCTTAATAGCTTTAAGTACTTCGGGACGAGGCTTGTCTACTTTTTCATCTCCTTTAAAAACACCGTCATATTTAGAAACTACACCGTCAAAGTCAAAAGCGAATGTTTTTGGTTTCATATACTTTATTCCAGCAAAAAACTTACTTGGAGATTTTGATGCGGCTCGGTCGCTCGAACCGAGCACAAGCCTGCTCCCCGGATGGGACGATTTTCGAACTTTTAGGTGGGTAGATTGGGTGGAAATGCCTGAAAATTGGTTAATTAGGACGCAAAGTTTATTATCTGCGACTCCTTAACTAAAAATGTGGGACAGAAGTTTCTGTCCCACAAGATAATATATCTTGAAAGAAGCCCAAGCTATAATCTCAAAAGTTTTATTCTCGTCCTAAGATGAGACCACCTATCCCATTTTTTATAATCATGAGACAATCTTCCTGCAACTATAGCTGGGGATATACCTAAATGGTCTGCGAATCTCTTTATGGCATCATCAGAGAAGTCCTGCCTTTTAATAAAATGTGAATATTCTGATTTACCAATTAGTTTATTGCGAGCAAATTCATCGGCCTCCTTCTCGTCCTCCGTGGGTTTTTCTTCGAGAAATTTGATAAATTGTTCTTTCTTCCCGTATCTCAGTAAGTGGGCTAGTTCGTGGAAGAAGTCAAACCAAAAAATATCAACCCTACTTCCCCTTAAACTAAACTGGATAAGAGCTTTATTCGAGTTAAGCCATCTGGTAGCTGCATTAACATATGTATTCCTAAAATAGGGTAAAAAGACAACGGCTACGCCAGAGGAGGCACAGATTCTAACTAATTCTCTCTGAAAAACTTCTGTCTTTTCTGTAGTTAGCTTTTTCAAGTCCTCCAATGACCCTATAAGTTGTCTTCTATTAAACATTCTCGTTTTAATCCCTCTCGCTTTTAGCTCGCCACATCTTAACCATGCTGCCAGAGACTCCTTAGATAAATTCTTTTCTTCAGACCTCCGAAAAGCTACCCTATGGACTTTTGGTACAAGCTCAAGAGAGCTTACCTCAAAAAACTTGAGTAAATTTACGACTTTTTCCTTTTTGTTGCGAGTTTGTTCAATATACCCCCATCGAACCAACTCACTATAACAGTGGAATCTCTGTAAATGAGTTATCTCTTTTTTCAAGTTTTCTTCTCTCTTTAGCCTCGTCAGTGTTTCCACATAATTTCTCTGCAAATTATTCCAAAAAGTCGGAGATGTCCCAAAAACAGCCGAAAGCCTGATAGCAGTATCAGGAGTTATGGGATTCTTTCCTTTTATAATTTCATTTATGGTTTTTGGGGTTAGCCCAGTCCGTTGTGCTAACTCAACCTGGGTTATGTTTAACGCTTCTAAGGTATCATCTAAAGTTCTACCAGGATGTACTGCAAAATTAGGTTTGTAAGTATTCTCTGATCTCATAGTTTTTAGCCTAATGATAGTTTATTATCTCAATAATTTTAACACAATTAACTGACCTTAAGTTTTTTGAGTTTCCATTTAAGGGCAAAAAAATTAACCTGTAAGGATAATAAAGGTCAACTGCAAAATACCCGTCGAGATTTCCAGACAATGAGTGCAAACGGGCTTTTGGAAGTTTTGAAATATCATATAAGCTTAGTGCCGAGGATAATTCGGTAATTCTTTGTATTATTATTTTGCTTTGTTTGCCGTATTTTTTAACCAACATTTGCTCATCCTCGCAAATCTTTTTCATCTTTTTATTCTTGAACAGTACTTCCATATTAACTTGTTACTTGCCTTCCGTTTTTCCAATATAACATAATAAAAGAACGTGTCAACTAAAGTTATTAACACATCGGGTTAATTCTTTTCCATACCTGACATTTTTGAAATCTCAGAACTTAGAAGGGGGAGGGGGGTCGGAGTAGAAATCCCAGCTATAACATCTTTTATAGTTGTCGTACACAAAATTTGGGTTTGGACAAATTATTATTTCTTTTGTTATAAATCTGCTTTTTGGGTGCATTGATAGTCGTAATAATACTCATAATCCAAGCTATTAAAGAAATATCCTAGCTGATAAGTGGACTTAGTGCACCAAGATATAACTTTCTGCGTACAAGCACTGTCCCAGTAACTATAATTGCCATCCCAATATTCCCCAGAATAAATTGCAGATGGTCTACATATTCTTGCTTCTTGGGTGCATCGAGAGTCATAATAAAAGCCAAAACTATCAAAAAAATATCCCGGATAATCTGTCGATTTATAACAACCTTCTATAACTAACTGACTACAACCACTATCGTGGTAAAGATTTTCACTATTAACATCAAAATAATAGCCAGAATAGGGCAAGCAGGAAACTAAGTGAATACATTTAGCATCTCCATAGAAATTGCTTCCATCAGTGTAGTAAGAAAGGAAAGTTGACGAAGGCTTACAAGATTTTTTATGACTAGGATAAACTTGACTAGTTTTTCCAGAAGGAACTTCTATTAAGACCGCAAGGGTATCGTAATATTCGTCAGGAATTTCTCCAGCCCAACTTTCGCTTGTAGTCTCAACATAGTAATAGCATCTACCATTAAACTTATAATATGTCCCCGGGGTATCACAATCCATCCAAACAGCAATTGCCATATGTCTTGGTAATAAAACAAGGGCCACACCTCTATTCATTGCATCAATAATGGATGCCGCTAAATAACTAGTGTCTTCACAATCACCATTTTTCTCAAAAAAAGTTTCAACAGGATATTTAGGATACTCGTCATAGCCAGTAAAAACATCCCCTACATAGGGTAAATTTTGCACAAAAGATACGGCCAGCCAAACTCTATCAATGCCTTATTTTTCGCCTCTTGAAATTATTTACCTTATTTTTTTAATAAAAGGGTCATCACTGGTAATATATTCTATGCTTTCGGCAGGGCTTCTTGGTTTTGCTTTATAATAATCATACCAATCTTCGTGAATCGATTCCGTCCAAGTCCAATCATAGTCGCCATAACTCCAAACAAATGTCTGAGGTATATTACGTCCTCCTCCTGCTGGATGAGTATCTAAATTGTCTGATATCCCGTCGCTATCAGAATCACTACTCCAATCAGATGTGCCTAAATTTGTTTCTTCACGATAGGTCAACCCGTCGCCATCATTATCAGCGCTCAACCTTCTATCTTCGGCTTCTTTTGTCGCCAGTTCCTGTTCTTTAGCTTTTCTTTTCGTTTCCTCTTCGATCCTCCGAATCGCTTCATCTTTAGCTCTTTCTTCAGCTTCCTCTTTTGCTATTTGAACTTCTAAAAGCTCCTCTTCAAGCATAAGATTTTCTGCCTCCTTAATCTTGATCTGAGCATTTTTATAATAAAAAGAATCGCTGGCTAATTGAGAAAGAACTGCTATAGTCCCCTGAAAATCCCCCTCCTTGAATAATTTTAATCCTTCATCATATTTAGATTTCTGATGGATAAGTTCATTATTTTCTTTTAACCTTTCTTCTATTTCTTCCTTTTTGATCCCAATGTTATCAACGAGCCAGTGAACTTTAGCGGTCATTAGTTTCTCAATAGCTCCCTGATAG
>CAYGBM010000049.1:0-16007 GCA_964348225.1 uncultured Candidatus Saccharibacteria bacterium
TATAATCAAGAAAGAATCCACACAGCATTAAAAATGCCCCCAGCAGTATTCGCTGAAGGCTGGAAAAGGTCGTTGCAAGGTATATCACTTAGTGTCTGAAAAAATGGGTACCTTGCATCTCTTGGATTTCAAAGGTTCTTAAAAGGATTTTAATCTGTACCTCAAGTTTTTCCAAGCTTTGTATCTTACCTTCGTCTCTCTCTATTTTTCTAAGATTGGCGATTTCGTTTATGAGTTTTTTATATTTGGCTATGTCCATATTTTAATTATTCAAAATTTCAATTACATTTCCCATTACTTTTTTGCTCTATTATCTTATTTTCCCCTATTTTTCCTTATTCTTCAATAAAAATGCAAATTTTTTGACAAAAAGTATGCTTTATGGTAAGATAATTTTCCACAGTTTTATATCTACTTGACACATATTTTTTGTGTTAAAATTAAGTAATTAGTGGTCTCTTAATTAAAATGAGCACAAAAAAAATAAGAAAATTTAATGATTTAATTTTCTACTTGGTCGCTAAATTTGGAGACAGAGGGGTAGTTGAAACAAAATTGATGAAATTACTTTATTTTTCAGAGGCTAATTATTACGAAAGAAGAAATAGAACAATTAGTGGTATAGCTTATTTCAAGAATAACTACGGACCAACTCCTGACTTCAAAGTTTTACAAGAAACACTGAGTTCATTGAAGGATTTTATTAAGGTGGAGAAAAAGACCTTCAACAAAAGAAAGATTAAAATTTTTAGAGTCATTAATAAGGATTATTCCTATGGCAATCTTGAGGAAGACGAAAGGCAAGAAATTGATAAAACATTTGACTTATATGGAGACTTGCCTTCAGATCAGCTAAGTAAACTTTCTCACTTAGACCCTCCTTTTCTTGCTTCTGACAAGGAGATTTTATTTCGTTACGTTAGACATAGGAAAGAAGAAGAAAATCAAGAAGAAGCCTTTAGCTTAGAAGAGTCAGAGAAGTTTAAAGAGGATTTAAAGAGTGAAAACCTTGAAAGATTATTTAATTATGCCAAGCAGATTTCTTAAGTATGATAATTCCTGTTTTTTCGTGAAGAGAGATTTGAAAAGACTTAAAAGATTCAAGAGCCTAAAAGAAGACATATATGATTGTTATAAAATTGTAGATGGATTAGCAAAAGAGTCTCTATATCCTCCTCCTATTAGTGCTTTTGGTGGACTTATAACAAAACTTGAGTGTTCATTGGGAACACTTTTGTGTTTTAAAGATAGAGTGCCAATTACTAACCCTCCTTTATCTTCTTCAAAAGGAGCAAGATTGATATACGCAATTATTAAGGAATATAAACTTTTTATCCCTTTGTTAGTTTTTTCAGCCAACGAAGAAGGAGAATTCTATGAGATAAATCGTAAAAAAATCCGTCTAACTAAAAGCGGTTTTGGCAACATAATAAGAGAAAAAATTGAATCTATATAATCTGCAACTTTCTTTTTTAGACTTTTGTTAGAATAGACTCTAAATTTATCAGACTTTCTCTAATTTTACTCCAATCAACGGTTCTGAATGCGTTCTGAAATGGTTTAGGACATCCTGTTGGGGATGTCCTATTTCTGTTGAGAATCGGAGACGATTCATTTATTCATATAGGTTTCACTGAATTTCAGAGAAAAATAGGCATTTTGAAAAAATCTACTACCTCTCCGATTTCTCCATTAGTATTAACCCGGCATAGGGTAATCACGCAGGTAATTGATACTTCGCTAAGGTGATGTGATTTAATCTCTGGGACTTTGAAACGCAGAGTGTATCCGTGGTCCAACTCGTCTGCTTTCGCTTGCTGGTCTTCTATTACTTGCCGTAGCTCCTTGTTGATTTCTTCTATATTCCCTAAGCCTTTTCCTTCATCTCCTACAAGGATACTGCGTAGTTGCTTTAGGCAGTCTCTTCCTATGCCCCCTAATGGTTGCCATCTCTCATCTTCGTCAAATCGCAGCACTTCCCCCATCGCATAAGCCTCCCTTCACTCCGTTAACCAAGTTTGATTTTGATATTTTTTTGCGACACCTACTTCTTCAGAGCTTCTTTGAGTTCAGAGAATAAGATGGGCATCATTATGTTATCACTTTTGCCCAAAACGCTGACGAATATACCCTCTGTCATTTCTTCACTACGTCCAAGGAGCAAATTGAAGAAGTCCGCAGCGGCATCGTCAAAGAAATATACAACCCCATCTATCTCTACTTCCTGTCCTATCTCTACTTTCGATTCTTCTATTGCTTCACCTATTGTTCAGTCCCCCCTCATAATCTTGTGATGTGTTCCAATCAGATAGCCGTAGTAGCTTAAATAATTTTCGCCTGAATATGTTGTTGAAGAAGTCCTAAATAGAGATTAACTGATTTTCTGCTTTTTTGTCAATGATTTTTAGGTTTTTAATGATAATAACTGCTGTTTTTGGTTCATAAATGAAATAAAAAGTTGTAATTCTTCTTTGATTGGTTTCCAATCTATGGTTCTGAATGCGTTCTGTACGGGGAGCCAGTTAATCACTATTATAACCATAATAAGCAATTTCCCCTTTCAAGAGAGGGGATTTTGTTTTAGACGTTGTTATTGCTAAAAAGCGCCTTTTCTGTTATAATAAAACAATGGATAAAGATAAACAGAAAGCCCTTTCTTACATTAAAGAGCTTGAAAGGCGGACTGAAAGATTACGGAAGCAAGCAGATAATTGGACTGTTGATCCAAATTTTAGGAAAACATTGAAGAAAATGGACGTTTTGTTGAATTTCTTTAATAATAAGACTCTATCAAGCAAAGAAAAAGATAAATTACTGAGTGCGGTTAAAAGGAAATTAACTTTTTTCAAAAAACATTTTTCGTCTGTTCATCAGGCTATTTCAAGAAATCCAAGCATTTGGCATACTAAAGTTGTGCAAACGGAAAAAGAATTGGAAAAAGTTATTGCACTTTATGAAAAGTTTGTCCCGTTGTTATTTAATAATGAAAGGGGTAACCAAAAATGAAGAGCTTTTGTTCTAACCATGACGTCTCGATTTAAAACCGTTCGTATTTCTGTGTTATAATTTTTGGGACTCTATATGCATTTTTGAGATTACAACATGAGGCAAAAAAAAATTAGAAGATTAAGGATTGCTACAATGGTTTCGTCTCATTTTATTGTCCCTCCGCCAAAGGGAGTTGTTTATGCTCCAATGTACGTTGCAATGAATATTGCAGAAGGCTTGACAGCAAGAGGCCATCAAGTCGTTTTTTTTGCGCCCGAGGGTTCAAATATTAAAGGGGTTGAGTTAGAAACAATGGACCTCAGGCCTCTTCGTAGCAGAGAAGGACCCCTTAGGAATTTAAGGGGGCAGGGGGCAGATAAAAATAAAATGGAACATCTTTGGGATCAATATTATCTATCTCATATGTTCAAGAAAGCGAGAGAAGGCAAGTATGACCTACTATATATCCATCCGATTGACCGAGCACTTCCCTTGGCGTTATCTCATCCAGAGGTGCCTGTTGTTTATACAATGCACAATCCCCTTGACGAGTGGCGTGTTTTAATCTACAGAATGTTTTCGAGCACCAATCAATACTATGTTTCTATAAGCAATAATCAGCGAAAGCCAGCCCCTGATTTAAACTACGCAGCAACAATTCATAACGGCGTTAGCTTGGATGATTTTGTCTTTAATGAACATCCTCAGGATTACTTCCTTTTTGTTGGGAGCTTATTGCAAAAGAAAGGAATTGATATAGCTGTTAAAGCAGCCCGCAAAGCCCGTGTTAAATTATTAATTATTGGACCTAAGGATAGGCCTGTCTATTGGCGTGATAAAGTAGCTCCTTATTTAACCAGCAAGATGAAGTATTTGGGATCCCTTAAGAGAAGCGAACTTTGTAAATATTATCAGGGGGCGTTAGGTCTTCTGGCGCCGATTCAGTGGGAAGAACCCTTTGGCTTGGTTGTAATAGAGGCGATGGCTTGTGGAACACCGGTTATCGGTTTCAAGAAAGGTGCTTTTACAGAGATAGTTGAGGACGAAAAGACAGGTTTCGTTATCAAACCAGAGGATAAACATCATCAGCCAAATATTGCAGGATTGGTTGAGGCAATCAAAAATATCAGTCAAATAGACAGGAGAGAGTGTCGGAAATTGGTCGAGAAAAAGTTCTCAAAAGAAAAAATGGTTGAAAAATACGAGGAACTCTTTTTGAAGATTGTAGAGAAACAGAAATAGTCTCTAGATTAAAACAGCTAAAAAGCACATACATAGACTAGGCTCGTGAGGTCTTAGTTTTCAATTAGCCCAGACAACAACGAGATGTGTAAGTCAGTTCCGAACATAGTTGCGCGCAACAAACCAGTTAATCACTATTATAAACGCAACAAGCAATTTCCCCCTTCAAGAGAGGGGATTTTTTTGATTTTGTGTTAAAATGAAGAAAAGGTCAAAAAATGAACTTTTTTAATCATGGCTAAAAAGAAACCCAAAAAAAGAATAATAACAGTATTTAGAAGCTCAATAACTGGTAAATTTATTTCGAAAAAGTATGCCAAGCAGAAGCCAAAAACTACGGAGAAAGAAAGAATCAAGGTAAGTAAATAGCAACTGTTTCTTGTCAAGACAAAACAGATTTCCCTCTTTTGCTTCCCCCTTCACTAAAGCTATCCGTCACTACTACGTAGCTATTGAATAGCGTAGTATAGTTTCGGAAGGACAAAAAAGCTTTTGAAGGATACGGTAAAGTTATCGCATAGATGTAATCACGATTTTCAAGCCTATGCACTAGGCAATTTTTGTCATCTCAAATATAATAAACTAATATGTCATATCCACCCTTATTATTGTTTTCCCTCTTAAGCATTGTTGTTATGGGATTGCTTGCTTTGGTTATTTTCATTTTGTCTTTTAAAGAAAAAAATCGTCTTTACAGTTCTTCGTTGAAGCAATGGTCTCTGGCATTCGTTGTGCTTACTTGTCACCGTCAGTGTGATGTGTTTGGGCAAAAAGCCTTGGTGTTTAACCAGGGCTTTTTGCTTAAGATAACAGGATTTGATAAAATAAGGAATAAGATTATCCCAAGAAGCTTATGGGGGCTAAAACATCTTCCTTAAAAGAAGAGGCGGATAGATTGATGAAGCAAAAAGGAAATATCAGGGGAGCGGTTTTGAAAACTCACGCTGTTTATATTCGTCATAGAGAAGGGGAGGAAGGAGTGAAAAAGGTAGAAGAAAAATTAAAGGAATTAGGTTATTCTTTAAAGTTTAAGGAGATTAAGCTTATGGGGTGGTATCCGGACGGCCTTAGGGTTTTAGCAATGCTTTGCGCCAAAAAGCTTTTTAACTGGACCGAAAAAGATATTTTTGAGATGGGCAATACCGCACCAAAATATTCATTTATTGTTTCGTTGTTTATGAAATATTTTTTGTCAGTGAAAGACTCGTATGAGGCAAGTCCTGGCTATTGGCGAAAACATTTTGATTTCGGGGAATTAGAAGCCCCTGAATTTAATGAAAAAGAAAAATACCTGGTGGTTCGGTTAAAGGGGTACAAATCGCATCCTCTTGAATGCGTTTATCAACGGGGCTATTTTCTGAGGATTGCTCAATATGTAATAAAAAGCAAGAAAATAACCATTGAAGAAACAAAATGCCCCTTTAGGGGAGATCGCTTTCACGAGCATATAATTAGGTGGGAATAAGATGAAAAAAGGACCCATAAGCCAAAAAGACATTTTACTCAAGAGGACACAAGAGGACTTAGAGGACTTGGTGATGTATGTTGAAGAATTGACTACATTTTTGCCTTTGGCTGTTTGCAGCGTGAATCCCATAGGAGTTATCACCAAGGTCAACAAGGCCTTTGAGGATTTAACTGGTTATACCTCTATTGAAATCGTGGGTGGACCCGTGGAGCCTCTTTTCTTGGAAAAAGATCGGTTAGAAAAATTACTGAATGAGGTTACTGAAAAAGAAATTAGGGGCAGTGGAGAGTTAACCTTGCTTTCTAAAACAGGCAAGAAAATTCCAGTGAGTGTTTCCGCTTCCATTAGGAAGGACATAAACGAACGTTTTATAGGGTATTTTATGGGCATTACTGACATCACTGAGCTCAGAGAGTTTCAGGAAAAGTTAGAGGAAAAGGTTCAGGAGAGAACTAAAGAGCTCCAAGCAAAGGTAGAGGAATTGGAGAGATTCCACCGCTTGACCGTTGGCCGCGAGTTGAAGATGATGGAATTGAAGAAGTCTCTTGATGAAGCCCAAAAAGAACTTCAAGGGTCAAAAGAAAAAGCGGCAGAGAAAAATAGGATATAAAGATAGTAGGTTGGGGCTTGACAAGTATTTTTAGATTGATATACTTTACTTAAGTAAAGTAGACATTATGGCTAAGTGGGATAATTCAACATTAGTTCATCACGATCATCCTCCGCAGGCGAAGGGAATCTTTTGATTTCTATTTTTCGTTAGTTAGCATTAGAGAAGATTTCCTCCGCCAACGGAGGATTTTTTATGCCTTTTAAATAAGGCTTTTGTTCTTTTAAAAGACGGAACCTTGTTCCTTGAGAATTCAAATCCAGTTTACAGATTGGAGAATAGGAGGAGAACAGACATGGAATGGGACTATTTGATCGCCAGTATCACGGACACTTGCGACAACAGGTGCCCGGGGTGCTATCGGGTGCTGCAGCAGACATTGAGTTATCAGGCTCAGCACATGACCTTGGGAAACTTTTCAAGGATTATGAAGCTCTTTGTTGGTCAGGGCGGTGTCTCCATTGACTTTGTTGGTGGTGAGCCTACTCTTAATCCTGCTTTTCTGGATATGGTGGAACTGTGTGTTCAGGCGGACATTGAGATATGGATTTACACCAACATGCGCAGTTTTGGTCGAGAGATCGATCTAGCTTCGTGCTTGCTATCGCTTGGTGGTGACATCACTGTTGTTGGTAAATTGAATGTGCCTGACCCTTCAGAACCAGAGCAGAGGAGGTTTCAGGCCCAACTCATTGGTGCTTCGGAAAAAGCAGTTGATGAAATGTGGCAAGGGCTTTTTAATCTGCTGACAGCAGGTTTTCCTGAGGGCAAGATTGGTATCGAGAACTTGGTCAGGAAAACAAACATTGGCTTGGCATCAAAGGTTTACGAGAGGGGTCTTCAGATGGGTTTTTTCGTTGACCTTGAGATCCCGACCTGTCCGGTGGGTAGTTGTGAGAGTTCTTTCCGCCAATGGTTGGAGCTTTTCCCGACCAAAGATCAGATGTTGGTCTGCCTCGCTGAAGTTGCAGCCGTCAATGAGCGTTATGGCATTCCGCCTTGCACACCAATGGTGCCTCACCTGACAGGTCGCAATGCCGAAGGTGTGGGTACTGGCTGTGTCTCTTTCAAGCAAGGAGCCTTGCTGACAGAAGCTGATGGTCGAGTAGGGATGTGCACTAGTGGTACGCCGCTTCTTGCTGAGGGTGGTCGACAACTGAACATCCTCAAAGATCCATTAGAGGTCGTTTTTTGCCATCCTGACCTCTTGGCGCGGCGTCAAAGTTGCGCGCAGGCTAATATTAAAAGTGGACCCTGTGCTACCTGTGAACACTGGGACAACTGTTTGGCAGGATGTGCGGCGCTGCGGGAGACCCTTGGTTTGATCTTTAACTCTTACCCTTTCTGCTATTTACACGACTGGCTGACGCCAGCCGAGTTAGAAGCGTTATTTCAAAAGAGGAGGACACGCGATGAGAGACCCGCTTGATCGAATTGGTGTCTTTATGCTGGCAGATCCGGTTTTGGGCATTTCCTTAGAACAGGCAAAGCAAGCGCTTGATGCAGTGCTTGCTTTCAACGAGGATGGCCTGTACTTGGGTCGGGCTGGCATGACAGGTCAATGTTCAACCACAACCAAGTGGCAGTGGCTGCTGGAGTATATTCACTACGCAGTCGTTGAAAGAGGCCAGGGTTCGGCCGTGCACATCTATGGGGATCTTCAGGGAATGACTCAGAGTTTGGCTCGAGACATCCGCGAAATGGGTGTCCGGATTTTTGGCGAGTGGTTTGGCCCCAGCTTAGACGAGACGGGAGTAAGGGCAATGATGTCTCAGGGTTCGTCGCGAGACAAGGCTGAAGCCATGCTTGAGGGCATTCAGAATGCCTTGGCAGTCAAAGCGCTTACAGGCATTGAGTTCCAGATTAATCGTTGGAATATCGAATATCTGGAGCCTTTTGTGCAACTTTGCCTTAGACTGGGTGTTGATCCGCACCTCGAAATGCAGGAGATGCAGTTTGAGCGTGGTGGCGACCTTGTAGGTCTTAGACGAGTTTATCAAGAAAGACTGCCGTCTCAAGAACAGTTGCGTCAAGCAGCACGTATGGTAGCTGATCTGACCGGCCAGGGGGTTGATGAGGTTTTGAGTCCATTTTTCTGCTTGGGCAATAGCGGACTTCAATACGGCCAGTGTAACTACTGGTTTGAGAACGGGCTCTTTGTCTGGCCAGATGGCAAAGGTGGCTTGGTACGAACGGCCTGCTTGTCAGACAAAACAATCATTGACCCTAGGTTTGAACCTTCGGTAAGGCGCCTGGAAGAGCACCTCGGTCATCCGTTGGTAGCTATGCGTCGCAGCTTCAAGCAGGGCGACATGGCTGAGACCAAGTGTGCTACTTGCCAGTGGTGGGGCGTGTGTCGGTCTGGCTGTCGTGCTATGGCTTTTCTAGCCTCTGGCAGCGACTTTGCGCCTGACCCCAATTGTTGGAAGGAATAGAGTAAGGATTGGATAGGGTTAAAAAGGCTAGGTAGGGGGCAGAGATTAAACTCTCTGCCCCACTCATAAAAAATTAAGTTAAAAAAATATGAAAATTAAAGCTTCAAAATTAAGAGAATGGAATACTCAATTTGAGTTTTCTGTGAAAACTAATATTTCTGGTTGTTCAGTTTACCCCTTAACCACTAAAGAACTTTTTTCGATCGTTGGCGAAAAGGCAAGGGAGGCCTATGAAGATTTAAGCCTTGCTTACACTAAGGCGTGGGGCGAGAATCTATTGCGCCAAGAGATTGCTAAAACTTATCAGAAAGTTAATTCTGACAATGTTTTGGTGACTACTGGAGCTATAGAGGCGATCTTTCTGATTATGAATGCTATTGTTGAGCCTGGAGACGAGATTATTTGTTTTTTCCCTAGTTACCAGGCTTTGTTTCAAGTAGCTGAAACTTGTGGTGCTAAGATCAGATGGTGGCCGCTTAATCAAGAAAACAATTTTGTCCCTGATATGAAGCACTTAGAGAAATCAATCACCTCTAAGACAAAAGCTATTGTGATTAATCAGCCTCAGGTACCAACTGGTTTTGTTTTTGATCAAAAAGACTGTGAAAGACTGATAGCTATTTGCAGGAAGTTCAATCTTTATCTTGTTTCTGATGAAGTAGCTCGCTGGCTTTATCTAAGGCAGGAAGGTGAGACTTTGCCAGCCGCTGATCTTTATGAGAAAGCTATTAGTATTGGTGATTTTTCAAAACCTTTTGGCGCTGGAGGGCTAAGAATTGGTTGGTTAGCCTCACACGATAAGGGTGTTTTAGAAAAATGTATTCCCCTGCGAGGCTATACTACTATGAGCAACTCAGCCCCTAGTGAGTGCCTGGCAACGCTTATTCTCAAAAACAGAGAAAAGATCTTAGAGCCACGCCTAGAAACCGCAAGACGAAACTACCAGATTCTGGGAGATTTTGTGGCAGAAAACAGTGAATCACTCTCACTTATCAAACCAAAGGGTGGGGTGACAGCTTTTGTCAAGCTTGAAAACGAGATTGATTCAGGAGCATTTTGTCGCGGTCTAATCCAGCAAGAAAACATTTTGCTTGTGCCCGGAGATGTTTATGCAGTAAAAGATAGAGTAAGAGTTGGGTTTGGTTGCAGGGCAGAAGTCTTTCAAAAAGGATTAGAAGGTCTAGAGAGGTATTTGGCGAAAATTTAGAGACTTTTGTTTAGCTTTGTTTCCTATTAAAGAATTAAAAAGGAGACATTCCGTGTCTTTTATACTGTCTCATTTGTCTCATTTTAGCTTAAGACAACAGCCTTGATCGAGAGGCGTTTTGGCTGAATTTAGATTAAAACTAAAATAGACAGAGTTTTTAGGGGTATTATAACTGAAATAAGCAATTTCTCCTAAGAGAGGGGATTTTGTTTTGATTTCAGTAATTTTTGTGGTAGAATATAATAATTAATAAAATATTATGCATAACATTCACAAAAAAGGAGTAGGGGGTGCTTTTTACTTTTTGGGCTTTATTGGAGCTGCTGTCTATTTCATCGGGCATGCTTCAACATTTTGGATGGGGGTTCTCGGTTTTTTGAAAGCCATAGTTTGGCCCGCATTCCTGGTTTATCGAGCTTTTGAGTTTTTAATTAAATAGATGTTTGGATATTGTTGCAGGATAGATTTTTTATTTTTTTAAAATATGTTATCCTAAAATAAGTTAACAAAATAAAACTATGATGCTAAAAAACAAAATACGTTTAATAATAGGTATAGTATTGTTGTCTGTTCTTTGTGTTTCGGGAGTCTTGGCTGCTGACTTTAGAACAGATAAAAGGGGAGGAAGCGTAACTGTGAACCAAGATGAATCGCTAAGTAATTTGTACACTGGTGGTAATATAGTTTTGATTAACAGCAATATTGGTAAAGACCTGCTTGTTGGTGGCAGAGCAATCACGGTGAATGGAGATGTTGAAGATGACCTTTGGGCAGTGGGGCAGTCAGTGATGGTTAACGGAAGTGTTGGGGGCAGTTTGCGGGTTGGCGGCAGCGATATAATGATAAGCGGGCCAGTTAAGGAGGATGTGATTGCTGGTGGAAGTACTGTTACAATAGCAGATACATCTTTAGTTGGTGGCGATTTATTTATTGCTGGAGGAACCATATTAATTAATGGTCCTGTCAGTGGTGACGTTCGTTTTGCTGGTGGTGAAGTAATTATCAATAGTAAGCTTGAAGGTAACGTAAGGGGCGAAGCTAGCGGGAGATTAGTACTTGGTAGCCAGGCTGAAGTTGTTGGTAATTTAAAGTACACTTCTCCAAAAGAGTTAGAGATAGAAGAAGGAGGTAAGGTTTTAAGCGAAATTGATTTTACACTTAAAGAAGCTAAACCAAAAAGACAAAAAAGATTTCTTGGCTTTGGTAGAATGATTGGCATTTTTACATTAAAGTTTTTAATAAAGATTATTTCTCTTATGGTAGCTGGAATTGTTTTGGTATATCTTTTAAGGAGAAATGTTAAGGTAATAATTGAAAAGAGTCTAACTAGTTTTTGGAGCAACCTTGGCATCGGCTTTGCGGCCCTTATTGCAACACCAATAGCCTGCATTATTTTACTAGCTACTGTAATAGGTATGTGGCTTGCTGGCTTGGTTTTTTCAGCTTACATCTTTATGGTTATGTTAGCTTCCCTTTTAGCAAGTATTTCTTTTGGAGCTTGGTTCCTCAAAGTGGTAAGAAAAACAAAAGACTACAAAATTGATTGGCTAACAGTGGTTGTTGGTGTAATTGTTTTAAATATTATAGCTTTGATACCGTTTGTTGGCTGGCTCATCTGGCTTGCCTTTATGTTAATTGGTTTGGGTGTTTTTTACCGCCTAGCATGGCGTAGAATAAGGAAATAACGGTTTTTGTAAGTGTTGCAAGATAAAATCCCCTGTCTTTGAGGCAGGGAATTTTTTTATACAATAAGAAAAAATTTGTGAGTTCTTCACAAACTCTGTGTATTAAACATTGTGTGTTCTTGCATTTCTTTTTGTGATAAAATAAGGGAATAAACTATTTAATGCTTAACCAATTATTAATTAATAATTGGTTAAGAGTATTATATATGAAAAAACAAAAAAAGTTTTTAATATCTTTTTTAATCGTTATTTTCACAATTAACGGTCTATCGTTTATCTCACCAGTAAAGGTCAGAGCAAGCAATGTTCCACCTTCCACCGTCACTGACCTAGCAGCTTTCAATGTAGGTGTTGACAGTATTGACCTTTCCTGGACTGCCCCTTCAGATGACAGTATGGATGGCAAAGCCTATTATTATGACCTTCGTTATGACACAGCCTATTTCACTGAAGCCACTTGGCTATCGGGTACTCAGGTTGAAGGAACACCCATACCTGCTTCTCCAGGAACATACCAGAATATGCTTGTTGGTAGTCTTATGTCCAACACTACCTATTACTTTGCAATAAAAAGCGTGGATCAAGAGGGTAATGTCTCTGGTTTGTCAAATATTACCCAAGCAACAACTTTAGCTTCAGATGGAACTCCTTCTGATGGGGATATAACACCTCCCCCTACTTATTCTTCGGTTTCTGGAAAAATTACAGACTATAACAACCAATCAGTAAGCGGGGCTTTTATAGATTTACATAATGTTGATTACACTGTGTCTAGAGGAGCAATGAGTGATTCTGAAGGGAATTACTATATTAGCGGTATTGAAGCAGGCACTTATACCATGGAGGTTTATCCACCTGATGGATCAACTGGCTTGGTAAAACCTCCTTCAGTTGATATTACCTTAATGGAAGGAGAGTCTCTCGGGCAAGATTTCCAGTTTTCAGAAGCGATGAAAACCATTAAGGGAGTTGTCGCTTTGTCTGATGGAACAGCAATAACTGATGCTATGGTCGAGGTCTATAAAAATGGAACGGATAGCTCTCGAGTTTCTACTGACAGCAGTGGTAATTATGTATTAAAGGTTGCTGGTGGAACCTGGTGGGTTTATGTTCACCCTCAAAATCCTGACACAGCTGATTGGTTTTATGATAAACCATCAGATCAGGTGACTTTTGCTCAAGACCAGACTTCAGAGGAGCGAGTTATAAACTTCACTGTTTCTTCAAAGACTGTCTTGCCAACCAAAGCTGGCATAACTGGCAAAATTACAGATTATGCAGGCGGGCCCATTAAAGATGTTTGGGTTGATGTTCATACCCTTGACTTTTCTTTTCAACGGGGCTCCTCTACCAACCTTGAAGGTGAATACCTTATTACTGACTTGGAGCCTGGAACTTACATGGTTGAAGTTTTCCTTCCCCCAGAATTAATGGGGTTGATTATGCCATCGCCTTTTGAGGTTAGTTTGCCAGCGGGCGAGACTCTTACTAAAAACATTGAACTTCTGCAAGCCACGAAAACCATTACTGGAAGAGTAACTTACAGCAGTGGTATTCCTGTTGCTGACGCTATGGTAAATGTTTTTAAAGAGTATTCTCCTGGCTGGGCAGAAACATCGGTTGATAGTGAGGGTTATTACACCTTAAAGATAGGAGGGGGAAGCTGGATGTTAATGGTGCATCCTAAAGATCCTATGGCAGCTGACTGGTATTATACCGAACCTCCCATAAGAGTAACTTTTGCTGACGACCAGATCCAAGAAAAAGAAGTTGTAAATATTACAATCACGAAAACAGATGCTGCAGTAAAAGGTATAATTTTAAATCCAGACGGCTCTATTCCTGTTCCCTATACAGTAAGGGTTCATTTAAGCGGTGCTTTTGGTCCTGGGGGTGAGGGAGACTTAATGGCAGATGGCAGTTTTTACATTCCTGTGGCTGCTGGCAACTATACCCTTTTTGTATTTTGCGAAGACCCTGCTTTGACTGCTCCAGAAACCGATCCCTTCTCTGTGGCTTCAGGTGAGATACTAGATGTGGGAGCAATATATTTAATCAAAAAAGCCGAGCACATCAAAGGAAAGGTAACTGACCCAGAAGGCAAGGGCGTCAGCAACGTTGCTGTAGAAGCTTTTCGGCCTGAGGGCAGGGGCTTTAACAGGACAATCACTGATGCCTTTGGTAATTATGATATTTTTGTTACTGAAGGTGAATGGATGATAACAGTTATCCCTCCTTTTGACAGCAACTATGCTTATTCAGAGCCTCCTCAGAAGGTTGCTGTTGGGACTGGTGAGACAGTTTACAAGAATTTTACTTTAGTCTTGGCAGATGCCACTATTTCTGGAGTGGTAAAAGATGCAAGCGGCAATGTTTTAAGTGATGTCTATGGTTGGGCATTTGTAGAAAAAGAGACGCTAGATACAGAGATGATGGGTCCAGAACCCATGATGGTAGGACCGAGTTTTGGAGGGCCAATTGACCGGGGAACCTTCAGCTTTAATGTGCCAGCTGGCACTTATCAGGTGGGGATCCATCTACCACCTGAAATAGAATATACCCCAGGACCTTTTTTACCAGTTACAGTGGCTTCAGGGGAGACCGCAAACGTAACAATAAAAGTAAAATCAAAGGACGCAACTATTAGGGGATTTATCAAAGACAGCACAGGCAAGGTTCTTACTGGATTAATGGTGCATGTCTTTGTTTCAGGCGAGGGTGGTCTTTATCAAGAAGGGCTTGTTGATACTTTAAGTGGCGAATATGTCATTAATGTTGCAGCTGGTCAATGGTACTTAGGCTTTCATATTGACCCAGCCTCTGGCTATATGACACCACCCCCGCCCAAAGAAGCTATTACTATTGTAGCTGGTCAGACAATTACAAAGAACATTGTGCTTGTTAAAGGAGATTCTATTATTTCTGGCAGGGTAACTGATGCTGCCAGCAAGCCCTTACCTCATGTTTGGGTGTCAGCTGATACGCGAAGTTTTTCTGAGGGACCCCCTGAAGATCTCTCTGTCTCCTTCTTTGGAGCAGGAACTGAAACAGGTTCAGAGGGCAAGTTTAAATTTGTTCTGCCTCAGGGAACATACTACATTCATGCTTTTTTACCCCCAGAATTGGGCTTAATTAATCCTGAAGAACAAAAAGTTATTGTTTCTCCAGACAAACCCGCATTTGTTAACCTGGTTTTCCGAAAACGAGACAGCGAGATTTCAGGCAAGGTATATTTAAATGAGGTGGGAACCAGCGCCTTTGTTTGGGCTTGGTCAAATGAGGGAGGCTTTGCTGAAACAAAAGCTGATTCTACTGGAAGCTATAAGCTGAATGTAGTAAAGGATGATGTCTGGCATATTGGAGCAGCCAAGGAAACAGGTACAGAGCCTTACAGGAGCGATGAGATAATTGTAGATATGACGGATAAGACTCATTTCACCCAAGACCTATTTTTGAAAAAAATAATCATTGATATTCCTGAGTCTGTTTCAGTCACCACTGACGCTGCAACCCCAAGGGCAGTTTCTGTTGCTGGTGGAGCTAGTGTTTCTATCCCAGCAAATGCTATAGCCACCGAAGGTAGTGTTACAGTAACAATTGACCCTGAAATAGAACTGCCATCTCAAGGGATTTCCAAGGTGGTTGGAGTAGGATATGACATAGAAGCAAGAGATGATAAGGGACAGGTCGTTGAAAGTTTCAATATGAACGTTACCGTCAGCCTGCCTTACAAAGACGAACAATTAGTTGAGGCGAAAGTAAGTGCTGATGATTTATCTATGGCTTTTTGGGATGAGACGTCAGCTCTTTGGCGTTCCTTAGAAAATTCAGTGGTAAATAAAACTAACCGTTTGGTAACAGCAAGCACTAATCACTTTACTCGTTTTGCAATAGTTGCCCCAGCCGATGTAGTGCCCCCAAGCTCTCCCTCTAATGTTTCTGTGATGCTTGCTGCAGCCAACACTTTAAGAATTAGCTGGGAAAACCCAATCAGTGATTTTCACCACGCGAAAATTTATCGTTCGGTTCAGGAAGGAGATTTAGGCAAAATCGTTTTTAACGATGTCTTTACAACTTCACAAAAAGACAGTGGGCTTGAGAAAGGAGAGGAGTACTTCTACACAGTGAGGGCAGTTGATCCAGCAGGTAATGAATCCACCAATACCGACCAGGTTTCAGCAACGATTACAGATTTCTTGGGAGAGGAAGTTATTGAACCAGGGCCCGAACCAGAGCTGAAAGGACAGCTTACCAGAAACCTTAAAATCGGCATGAGGGGCGATGACGTAAAAATATTGCAGCAGTTCCTTATTACTGAGGGTGTTTACCCTGAAGCCTTAGTAACAGGATATTTCGGCCCTCTAACCTTTGC
>CAYGBM010000050.1:0-17456 GCA_964348225.1 uncultured Candidatus Saccharibacteria bacterium
TTCTTTTCTCAAAAAGGCAAGGACATTCAAGAATAAAAGGTAATAGCCTGTTCCCTATTCTTGCAATGGACTTGCCTTTCTCATTTTCAGGGGATGTTCCCCTGATTTTTTTATTCAATATCACGTACTAATCTTACATAGTGCTCTGACTCTTTGGGAGAGGTTGCTGAAATGCCAGGGTCAGGACCAAAATCCACGAGCCATTGATAGTTAGTTTCAAAATAGTTGGGGGTTGATGACCATTGCAGCCTGACTTTACAGGGAATTTTGCCAGCTAAGGTTATAAGCTCTAAGACATTGGGTAATCGCCAGCTGGAGTAGCCAAAATGTTCTTTTTTTGCTTCCTCTACAGCTCTTTTCCAGCTGACCCCGGTTTCTTTCCAAAATACAGGGTCTTGATAGCCAATGCCGGCAAGTTCCTTTTTAGTCCACATTAGGCCTGTGCAGAAGTCGGTTATGGTGCCATCTCCATTATCCTCTAATTCAAGATTGCAGCCGCTGATGGGCAAAGCGCCCTGTATTTCAGGGCCTCTGACAGGCAAAAGATAATAGTAAGGAGAATTAGTGCCTTCATAGCTTGAAACTCCTACTTTGGCTGTTGCAAAGTCAACATACCAGCCATTGTATCGAGAGATATCTCCTATGGAGGGGTCGCCTCGGTAGGTCATTCTTTGAGAAGAGGTCCAGTATCTGGCAGGGGCAATATTGATAAAGGCTTGAGGCAAGGTAGGGGCTTCTTTGTTGTAGTGGATAATGCTGGCTAATTCTCTAAAGTTGGGTACTCTCCAGTCGTTGTGGCCAGCAAAGCCGGTGGTGGTAGCATTTAATAGATCAATAAAATTTTGAGATTGATATTGAGTGGTGGTAGTTCCATTGTTAGCTGCAAGGCTTTCGCCGTCTTTTACCCAGATCAAGCGTGTGTACAAATCAGTTATGGTGCCATTGCCATTGTCTCTGAACCCTGGGATAGGCTTTGCTTTGTCTGGGTTTGATATTGCTGAGGTGGCGTTGAATTGGTTTACTGATTTTATAGCAAAATAATAGGTTTTTTCAGGATTTAAGTTGTTGACAGTGAAGATTTCAATTTCTCTTGGCTCTTTTGGAATAATAGAGTTTTCCACACTGCTTGCATTTTCCCAGCTGATAGTGTTTGTGGCGCTTGAGCTCTCAGCTGGGACGTTTTCTAGAATTTCTTTTTCAGCGTATCTAATAAGATAGGCTTTTGCATTGACTGATCCCCAAGCCCCTAGTGAAGTCCAAATTAAGTCTATGGCTTTTCTCTGGGCTGAGGGGGCGGTCGTTAAATCTTCAATTTTTGGTAGGGGAGTAGCAAAAGGGCTGGTTGTTGTGATAGGGGAGTAGTTGAGCTGGTCAAAAGCTCTGATGGCAAAGTAGTAGATAGTGTTGTATTCAAGATTATGAATAGTAAGGGTAGGGGCTTGCCCTGAGCCTATCGAAGGGCTGGTGGTTGAGAAAACACTAGGTATGCTGGTGGTTGCTGATTCTTCTCCAATTTCTGCTTTTGACCAGTATATAATGTAAGAGATTTGTTCTTCAGGGGTGTCAGGGTCTGTTGTTGTTGCCCAGCTCAAAAGAACAGAAGTGACAGAGTCCGGGACTCTGTTAGCTTTAAAGCTGGGGACAGGGTAGGGTGGTAAGATATTGCTCGTTTCTCCTTTGGAGTTGGTTGGGGTTAAATATTGAGATTCAAAATCTGTTAGGTTATCGTCAGTGTCAATATATAAGCCTGAGTTATTTCTTCGCCTGGTTAGAGTTTTGTTTGGTTCTTTGGGAGCAATTGTTGCTCTGCCTTCTTTGACCATTGGTTCTTCAGAGCCGTCTGACTTTTTCCAGCCAACAGCATCAACCTTGCAATCTTGGGCCACTTCAGTGCTACTTGCTGAAGGATCGCAGGAGAAAACACTTACTGCTCCTGTGTTATTGCTTAGCTGACCACTGGTATAGGGTTCACCAGTGGTTTTGCCCAGTACCTCCCAGTCAACATCCGGGGCGCCGTCTTTCTCTGGATAGCCGAAAATACCGATAAGATAATAGGTTTTAGCCAGCAACGTGCTTGTTGGGAATTGCCAGTTTCTTTGAGGTTCTGACCAATCTTTGTTGGCTGAAAAATAAGAGAGATACCAGCTGGTCATTGAAATCGGCTCGTCTGTTGGGTTATAAAGCTCAACAAATTCTTTATCGCTTACCTGGACTTCAGAGATGACAAGGCCTTGGGCGATCCTTAGTTCTGGTTCAGGTTCTTCGGGTAATGGTTGTTCGGCTGATGGTTGGGAGTTTTCTTTCTTTGGCGTGCCCATTATTCCATTTTCTCCTTCCCCAGAATAGGTGTGCCAAGTCAAATCTTCACTCCTCTCCATTGTTCTTCTTTGTTTTTTGCTGCCTGCTGGCCAATTTAAATCATCGCCTATATTAGCTAAAGCTTCGTCAACTAAGTTGCAGTTTGAATCAAAAAGGCGTAAAGATTCATTACTGTCGTTTAAAGCGCCTTTATAAATCAAATCAGTTGAAATATGAGGCACTGAATCATCATCTGTTCTCTCTAAAAGCAAGAAATCTTGGGGCAGGATAAGGTCGTTTTCCTGAAATAGTATCTTTATTTTTTCTTGTTTATCTAAAATCTGCCAATTATTTAATGAAACAGAAGAAGTTGAAAGGTTTTTCAATTCAAGCCATTCATCATTAGAAGAGTTTTCACTGCCCATCCAGGCAATCTCATTGAGAATAACTGGCCACTGCGTTGGGGAAAGCAAGTCTTCTTGGGAGCACCATTCTGGTTCTTTGTCAGCATCTGGTGGTGGTGCTGAAGCTAAAGAAATTGTTCCACTGCCTCCAGCATATTGACTATCCCCTGAGCTGTTTTCTGCTTTGGGCGTGCCCCCGATATTGCTGCTTGTTTGCCAGGACAAATCAGATTTTCTTTCCATTGTTTTTTTGGTGCTGTTGCTGCCCTCAGGCCAGTTAGGCAGGGCTTCAACTTTGTCTTGAAGTTTGCAGTTAGCATCAACAAGATAAAGGGATTCGTTGCTGTTATTGAGACTGCCAGTATAAATGATATCAGCTGGAATAGGGGGTACAGAATCATCATCTGTTCTTTCTAAAAGCAAAAAGCCATCAGCAGGAATAATGGTATTTTGTTCAAAGATTATCTTGATTGTTCCTTGTTTGGAAGTAGCTTGGTTAAAATCCAAAATCTGCCAGCTGGTTAAATTAACAGGGAGTTCTGAAATATTCTTTAGCTCAATCCACTCGTCGTTTGAAGATTTGCTTGTGCCCATCCAGGCAACCTCATTGAAAATAATACTTTCTCTGGCAGGTGAAGCAGTGGTTGGAACAGGGCAGAGAGCAATAGCTTGCTCAGGGATTTCTCCAGTGATTTCAGCTGGGATTTCTTCGTCCTCATCCTCATCCTCATCTTCATCTTTGTCTTTTTCATCTTCTTCAAATTCTTCTTCATCAGCCCCTTCTTCTTCCATTACAAAATCTGACGGTCGTCCGATTTTGTAATGTTCAGGATCTATGCCTCTTTCTATTAGGAATTCTTCTGCTTGAGCTATAAGTATGTCGGCTTGTTCTGAAATTTCGTCAAACTGTTCAATGAGTTCTTCCAAGCTTTGGGTGATTTTTTCAGCTTCCTCAACAAAAGCAGTGATTACTGCTTTTTCAGGAGGGGCCAGAGGGGCTGTTGGGGCTTCAATAAGCTCTTTTGTAGCCTCTTGGGCTTTTTCTAATAATTCTATTTTTCGGGCTGTTTCTTCAATATTGCTTTCAATAGAGGCGGCTTCACCGCTTCTTATTTCGAGGTCTGGGGCTTTGGGGCTCTGAGAAATAATCCTAGCTTCTGGTTTCTCATCGCCGGTTATTTTGTCCTTTAGGGCAGAGGGGAAGAACCTTAATATACTGGTGAGGGTTGAAAGTTTTTCTTTGATAGGCTCTAGGATTTTTTCTTTAATATATTCATACTTCATTGCTGTTTCTCCCTTCCAAATGATATCGCTTTGGTCAATTTCTGGCAACTTGCTTTCAAAGTCAACTTCAACAATTGGTTTTTCTTCAGTTGTGTTCCAAACAAATCCCTGGTATTTTGTGGTTGTTAAATGTCCTTTGATTCTTAATATAAAGGGTTCTAATTTGCCGTCGTTGTTTCGCTTTGTTTCGTTTTCCTGCCAAACATCTCTGGGCCAGCAGGTTGCCTTAGGAAAGTCAGCGCTATAAAGAGGGCTGGCAATGCTGCCTCTTGATTCCGGGGGTTCAAGGGGTTCTTTTGAGTAAAACTCAATAACAATCTTGCCCTTGGTTGGGCTAAGAGGGTGGTAGGCAATAAGATAGGGGAAGATGGCTTTTTGGATATTCCCTTTAAAGGAGGCGAAATTGTAAGCTCCATGACCTGTGCCTATCTTAATTTCGTTTTGCAAAAACCAGTCAATAGCGTATTTGGTGGCTTTTTCAACAGTATATTTTTCAATTAATTCTAGAACTTTTGAAATATCTCCACTGTAAATTAGGGGTATGAGCTTGAAAACGAGTTTTATAAATTTTTTAGAAAGTTCAATAAAAACTGTTTTTAGCCAATATTCAAACTGCTCACCCAAGATTGCTTGTTTTATTAAAACAACAGCCCCGATCTGTCTTGCGTAACCAGAACCAGGGCTTTTGATAGATTGATAGAATAGTTCTCGATGGGCTTCAGTAAGGGGCCATTTTCTGGCAATATCCAATATATTCTCTACCCTTTTTTTGCCAAGCGGCCAGCTTGCCCCCTCAGTTTCTTGAGCAATAGCTATAAAAGGAAAAAGGAAAAACCCTATCAAAAGCATTGATATTAAAAAAAGAGAGAATTTTCTTGATTTCAACATATTTCTACCAACTACTAACTACAAACTACCCCGAAGGAGTCTTCGAGAAACTTAGACCCTACGGGGCAGGCAAACTAATCTCCACTTTGTTCAGAAATTCTTCCCACAAAGGAGTGCATTTTTCTTTAAAATCAGGCAGGAAGCGGGTTTCAAAATCAATGATTTTTCCTTCTGTTAGGGGAATAATTACAACAATGCTTTGCCCTAGCATTTCATATTCTGGGGTGGTGATTTGCAGGGCTTGATAACCGTTTAGCTCAATTACCGCAAAATTATAGTCATTACATTCAGAGATTCCTAAGATGTTGGCGCAGATTTCGCTGTTTTTAGGGTTTTCCTTGGCTGATTGTATTGTTTTTTCAATCTCTTTGGCTCTTTGTTCTGCTTCAGCCCCAGCAATGGTTATGCCACAGCCCTTGTTTAACATAGTTTGCATTTCAGCATCAGGGGAGAGAAGGGTTATCCAGTATCCTGGCTCAGGAGCTTCAGTGCCTTCTACTTTTGCTGACCAGCCCTTTGGTATTTGGCAGCTTAATCCAGCTTTTTCAACAACAACATATTGTCTGTCTCCGGTTTCTTCAATTTTATAGTCGTCTTTGCTGAAAAGAGCAGGAGGGTTGGTTTCAGTAAATAGTTGCTGCTCTTTTTGAATTGTTTTTTGTATTTGAGAAGGGAGGGGACCATAGCCAAAATAAAAAAATCCTATTGCTAAAGCTCCAACCACGATAATAATTAAAAAACCCCAGAGTTTTTTCCTCATAATCTTGTTTGCTCTGCAAAAAAATCCTTTCCAGCAGAGCTGCTTATTATTTTATTTTCCTCAAAACCTTTTGGCAGGTCAACTGACTTATCCACAGGTGTGGAAAAAGCAATGTTCTTTGGATTGCTTTTTATTTTCGCTTGACAGAACATTTCATAAGGTTAAAATTGAAATAGCTCCTCGTTTTTTTGGTTTGCGATCTGGAAAAGAAGACCAGACTTGCCCTATTGAGGAGTTTCTTTTCGGGGCATCAGTGTTTCCTCATAGTGAGGAATTTAGTTGCTTTTAAGGTTTTCAATGAACCTGTATACTGATGCCCTTTTTTATTTATTTCGTGATTTAGGTGCTTGAGAAAATGTCAGAGGTCGGGTCTCTCTAAATTTGTAAAAAACATTAGAAAAGCTAAAATAGAGCCCCGACCTCTGGTGAAATCCAAGTTCGTAAGCTGCGGTCTTATGCTGATTCCGTCCCAATGACAGCGAGAGGGCGTCCGTGGGACAGGGGTGTGTTGACAAACAAGCAGGGGATATAGTAGGCTTATAATTAGTTCTTGCAATTTTGTAGTTCTTTGGAAAAAACTATATTTGGCTTTTAAACTTTTTGCCCTGGGCAAAAAGTTTAATACAATAAAAGTCTAATGAATACTTTCAATTACGAAATTTTAAAATATCAGCATCTAATAGCGTACCTATCAGCTGGTTTCAGCGTGAAGCATAGAAGCTGATTTCACGCTGATTACAACGCTGATTCACGCTGAAACTGTATTTCGTAATTCAAGGTATCTAAGCTAAAGGAAATGTTTTTCTATGATTTTGGATAAAAAAGCGATAGGTGTTTTTGCTATGGGCTTTTTTGCTTTTATGGCGGTGATTTTAGGCGTGATGGCTGTTGTGGCAACAGAAGCTGTTGAGGCTTCAGAGAATTACCCGCCAGTTATCAGTGCTCCTTTCAATAGAAGATGGACAATTGCTAATGTGACCCTTGGGTTTGACTTTACTGAGCAAAAAGCAATCGGCAGCTTGTATGGTTATGACCCAGAGGATGGGGACATTACCGAGAAAATAGTGATGACCGGGTTTGAAACCGTGGACACTTCTACGGTTGGCACTTATTTTATCCGTTATGACCTTGAAGATTCCCAAGGGTTAGCAGCTATTCCTTTGATAAGAGAGATAAATGTGAGGGAGCCAGGAGAGGAAACGCCAGGCAGGTGCTATGAACAGGGTAATCTTCAGGATGTTTACACAATAGAGTGTGAAAATCCTTTCCAGTGTTCAGATGAAATAGACAATGATAATGATAATTGGGTTGATAGTGCGGATCCCAGCTGCCACACAGATTTTGACCCAGGAAATGAGCTTTCCTATGACTTTAAGATAGATTCTGAAGATAGAGAGCAGCCCGAGCCACCCGGTCCCTTGCCCCGAATAACGGTTTGCAAGCTTATTACTGATGAATTGGACCAGGTAAAGGATGGGTCCTTGAATCAGGGAACATTTGTTTTGCCAGGCCCAACCAGGGAGCTGTTTGCAACAGCAAATGTCATCTCGTCTGTACCCACAACCACTTTCTCAACCCCCTTGTCATTGAATGCAGATTTGCTTGACAATAATGGCATCAATGATGCTCAATGCATTGTTTACGACGAAATGCCTTACAGTAATTACTTTTTTGACAGAGAGATAGTAACTGGCGACAATTGGCTGGAATCCTTGTATCATGTGGCATTGGCTGGAGAAACAATCAGTTTGGATAAATTCGCTACATTCAGTGACGAGTATTACACTGCAGATCCCAGCGATGACGGAAGTTTCCCAAGATCAAGCGGAATAGTTGATATGTACCCGCCTGGCTTGACGATCCCAGGCGTTTTTGACCAAACCGTGGTTGTTTGGAATAGGTATCAATCAACCCAGCCGCCTGTGAACCAACCCCCAGTAATTACCCTTTTAGGGGATAATCCTTTGGTCCACATTCAAGGACAGGTCTTCACAGACCCTGGTGCTACGGCTCTTGACCCAGAGGACGGTGATATAACAGGTGATATTGTTGTTGGTGGGGATGTAATTACTACCTCAACAGCTACTGGCACTTATAGTATTACTTATAATGTTGTAGATTCTCAGGGTTTAGCTGCTGATGAGGTGGTGAGGGTTGTGCAAATAGAGGATGCAGCTGAAGAGAACGGAAACAACGGCGGAAATGGCGGTAATGGCGCTAATGGCGCTAATGGAGAGCCTCCTATACCTCCTATTGTAGGGAATGGTGGAACAGTATTTGTGCCGCCAACAACCACGTCTGAGCCAACATCTTCTCCAGAAACAATTTCTGAAAAGCTGGTTATTTCTGATGAAGAGATAGAATACAAAGGCAATGGCATAGCCTTGTTGACCTGGAAAACCAATCTGCCATCTACCAGCCGCGTGGTTTATGGCACAAGTTCTGAGCCAGTTCTTGGAGAAGCGCCTGATTATGGTTATACCTTCAGCACCATTGAGGTGCCTGATTTGTTCTCAGAGCATGCCATGTTTGTTGTTGGGCTCAAGCAAGGGGAGGAGTATTTTTTCAGGCCTGTGTCTGATAAAGAGGGGTATGAGGAGGCAGTGGGCAAGGAGTTAAGCTCTATTTTGATAAAAGATTGCTTTTATCTCTTAGATTTTTTAAGGATTGGTTTAGACAACCGCCCTGAAGAGGTGATAAAGTTGCAGAGCTTTTTGAATATTTTTGAAGGAGAAAAGCTTGAAATTGATGGAATTTTTGGCCCAAAAACCCTTGAGGCTGTTAATGCTTTTCAGCTTAAATACAAGGAAGATGTGCTTGAGCCCTGGGGCTATGCTGCTTCAACAGGCTATGTTTATATCACCACCAAGAACAAGATAAACGAGATTTACTGCCAGCGAGACATTCCTTTCACAGAGGAAGAAAAAGCAGAAATCGCCTATTACCGAAACCTTATTTTGACAGCTGGGGAAGAAGCGATAGAGCCTGAGAAGGTTATTGGAATGAGAGAAGAAGAGAAAAGAGTGGCTGGAGCTGAAACAGAGGATGAAAGAGAAGAGGAGGATCTTCTGGCCTCTATTATTGCTGAGGAAGATGGTAAAGACGGGAAGGGTGGGGCTTGGAAGAGAACCACCTCAATATTTCAGGCTGGATTGAGAGGGCTTGGACAAGGAGATATTTACCTGTGGATTATTGTTATCTTAATTTTAGTGGCTCTTGGTTTGATAGTTTCCTTGTTCAAAGGTAAAAGAGCAAAAAAACCCGTTCTTACCCAAGAAAGTATTGTTCCTGAAAACCCTGTTTCTGAGGAAGCGGGCAGTTAAGAGAGGTCTTTGTTCAAGAGAAAGAAAAATGGCTGAGAGAAGAGGATAACTTCTCTGACGAGAGGGGTTGTTTGACATTTTCTTTGGCAATGATAAAATAACTGTATACTTTCAGTTATGAAGGTATATAATTCCATATGGAAAAGGAATGTCTCATTAAACTTACATTAGCTTTGTATAAAGTAACTGAGCTTTTTCCTTCAAAAGAACCATTAAAATTCTCCATCAGAGAAAAAGCAGTTGAGTTTTTAGCTGAGGCAACCCTATTTTCTTCTGACAACCCTATAGTTTTCACTAAGCAGCAAGAACAGATAGCAATTGGGCAGATTTTAGAGAACATTGAAGTTCTTAAGGGATACTTTGAGATTGCAAAAAATCAGAGTTGGGTTAGAAGAGAGAATTTCTTGGTTCTTCAAAGAGAATATGATAAAATAAAAGAGGCGCTTGAACAGGAATTTTCCACAGCCGCATTTTTGGAAAAGGAAACCTCAATAAGGCATAAAACAGCGAGGATACAGGAGAAAAAATCTTCTCTTGTACCCTTGGAAAAACCTCAAACAAAACCTGGTCTTTTGAAAAAAAGACATAAGAAGATTTTAGAGGTTCTTAAAGAAAGAACAACAGCCCAGGTTAAAGATTTAGAAAAGCTTTTTCCTGGAGTGAGCAAAAGAACCTTGAGAAGAGACTGCCGAGAGCTTTTGAGCCAGGGTTTTGTTCAAAGAGTAGGGGATGGTAATACGACAGTGTATAAGTTAAGGTAGGTCAGCAGGTAGGACAAGTAGAGACATAGGTAGGACAAAAATAGGACAGGTATTTGTCCTATTTTAAAAATCTTTTTGTCCTAGCACATTGTCCTAATCTATGATAAGTAAAAAAGATTTCGCTAAAATTTACGATAATTATATAAACAAAATTTACCGCTTTATCTTTTTAAAAGTTGGCTCTGGGGAGATAGCCGAGGATTTAACTGCCCAGGTTTTTACCAAGGGATGGCAAAGGGTTAGGACAGGCCAGGAGATAAAAAATCTACCTGCTTATCTTTATCAGATTGCCCGAGCTGAAGTTGCTGATCACTATCAGGAAAAATCCAAGTTTCAGCTTGTTTCAACCGAAGCGGTTCAGATGGCTGACCCCTTGCCTAATCCCGAGGAGACCCAACAACTTCGCCTTGAGAGTGAGAATCTTATGCAGTGTCTTACCCGTTTAAATAACAATTATCAGAATGTTTTGGTTTGGAGGTATATTGATGATTACTCTATCCAAGAAATTGCTGAGATAATGGAAAAATCAGAAGGAGCGGTACGGGTTACCATACACAGGGCATTGAAGGCCCTCAAAAAAGAGGTAAATGGCTTAAAAGATAAAGATGTTCCAGCAACAGCAAAAGGTCCTATAATAGAGAGTTGATGTGAGTGATTGAGTGACTAAGTGATTGAGTGATTGGGGTGTAACAAAAAACTGGTTTTTGGGTCATAAATAGAATAAGCCTTAATAACAATGCAGGAGCGCCAACTCGTCAAACAATTAAAAGAACTACGTTCGGTGAAACCCAATAAGGATTGGGTTATTTTTACTAAAGAAAAGATTTTTGCTCAAGCCCAAGAGGAAGAAAGAACAAGAATCCAGCCTGTGTACCAAAAAGCAGCCATAGAGGAGGCAGAAAAGGGCAAGAGAGCAGAGAAAAGACAGTTATTGGGCTGGCTTTTTAACCCACTTAAAAGACCTGGTTGGGTTTTAAGGCCGGCTGTGGCAGTAAGCTTAATTTTAGCTGGTGTTTTTAGCTATCTCTATTTTAATTCCCAGGTTGAAATGCCTTATTTAGCAAATATACCTATTAAGCTCTTTAATCCAGAGAAGGTTCAGCTAGAGGCAGAAATGTTAGTGGTTTCTTTGGGAAAGCTGAAAGCTAATCTAGGAAAGATAACCGCATCCTTAGACAATTTGAAGTACTCAAAATACCCTAACGAGGCCCTGGCAGTAACTGAAGCAGTCCGGGTGACAGCCAACCAGGGAGAGGAGATAGTAAAAGAGATTAAAACAAGGGCGCGCACCGACCAGGTTTTGAGTTCTTTAATTGAGATGGAGAATGAGTTTAAGACATTAAGCGCTACAAGCTCCAGCTTACAGCAAGAACTTTTAGCAAGCTATATTGAGGATTTAAGACAAAGGAGTTTAAGCGAGGAGGACCAGGAACGTTTACAACGAGCTGAAGAATATTATAATGAGGGAAGAGAAACAGAGGCGATGCTTTTGATAATGAGAATAGGCAGTGATAGCGGCAATGATATATAGCCAGTTGCTTTTATTGGAGAATTGGTTTGTTTTTTTATATCGCTTAATTTAATTAACAAGAGAAAAAGGTCGCTAAAAAACAAAATAAAAAATTGTAGTCGTAGGCTTCGCAGCTATTACGTAAAGTTGCGAGGTAGCCCTCACCTTTTCAGGTGAGGAAGACTCAGTGATAGGTATTGTATATTGCTGAGTTAAATAAAGGTCGGCGACTAAGAAGGAAGAAATAGTTCGGAATTATTCGTTATAGCGAATAGTTGCGAAAAAGTAAAATGTCCAAATTAATGAAAAGAATTGTAGCTTTAGCTACAAGTTTCACTTTCTTGGTAATGCTCGTCCCGGCTGCCCCGGTAGAGGCTTTAACAGCTGCTGAACTTCAAGCTCAAATTGACGCTTTAATGGCTGAATTAGCTGCCTTACAGGCTCAATTATCTGCGCTTGAGGGCGAAGGTATTACAGGCTGTACTATCACCAGCTTTGACAGAAACCTTTCTCAAGGAATGTCAGGCGCTGATGTTCAATGTCTGCAGATTGTTTTGAACAGTGCTTCTGATACCCAGTTGGCACCTTCTGGTGTTGGTTCTTCAGGAAACGAGACCACTTACTTTGGTCCTTTGACCAAGGCTGCTGTGATTAAGTTCCAGGAGAAATACGTCAGCGAAGTTTTAGCTCCCTGGGGTTTGACTTCAGGAACAGGCTATGTTGGCTCAACAAGCAGAGCCAAATTGAATGAATTGTTGGCAGGAGCTCCAGCTGAAGAAGAAGAGGAGGAAGAAGAAGAGGAGGAAGAAGAACCATCAACGGCTGAAGGCTTAAATGTTTCTTTGGCTGCTGACACGCCAGCTGCTGCTGTTATTCCTTCAGGTTCGTTATATAACTCAATCCTGAAGCTTAACTTTACTGCGGTTGATGGTTCAGCCACAGTTACTGGTTTGACTGTTACCAGAGGAGGTCTGATAGCTAACACTGCCATTGAAGGTATTAGCGCTTGGGATGAGGATGGCAACAGGCTTGGCAATATCGCCACAGCCTTAACTGCTGATGGTGAAGCTTCTATTGACTTTGTTGATGAAGATTTAGTCATTGCTGATGGTGAAACCGAATCAGTAACCATTAAGGTTAACTTAGCAACAAGCACCACTTCAGGCACAGTGAACTTTAAGGTGGCTGAAGCTGCTGACATTAACGTTACTGGAAGCGTGAGCGTGAATGGCACTTTCCCGATAATGAGCAATACCATGAGCTTGGCTGATGGTTCAACTTCTCTGGGTGATGTTTATCTTTCAGCCCGCAATGTTGGTGGTTTGAACTCAACCGATGCTGCCACCGCTGGCTTGGGAAATCTTGAGGTTGGCGACACCGAAAAAGAAGTAGCTAAATTCAGGCTCACCCAGAATAATTCTAAAGAGGCTGTTAAGGTTGAACAAGTGGTTGTTTATCTTGAGGGAACCCTTAACGAAGATAAGGATTTAAGCAACTTTAAGCTTTACGCTCCAGATGGCACCCTGTTGGCTACAGCCGACAAGGCATCAGACCGCTATGTGACCTTGGATCTTGATACCCCTTATACGATTGATAAGGGCTTGACCAAGGACTTGAGCTTGAAGGTTGATGTTACTGATGGTTCAACCCATTATTTCAGGGCTCAAATTCAGAACGATTATGATGTAATGGCAAAGGGAGCAACCACTGGCGCTTATGTTAAACCCTTAGATTCAAGCGGTGGTGTATTTGAGTCTGGAGATGCTGCTGACAGCAACAGCTATTTCAGGATTAAGAGGGGTGCTTTGACCGTGTCCAAAGCCACTGATTCAGCAAGCGGCAATGTTTCTCCGGGCGATCAAAGCATTTCTTTGGCTAAGTTCAACCTGAAAGCAGTTGGTGAAAAGCTGGAATTAAGAAAGATGGGGCTTTATGTCAAGTATGCCTCAGGAGGCACTGACTTAACAGGCACCATTTCAGTAAAGGATGCAGACACAGGCACAACCTATTTGAGTTTGTCAGCTGATACCTCTGGGTTGCAGGGCACGAGCGACATTGCTTACGCTCGTTTTACCAGCTCCTATCAGAATCTGTCAAGCTACATCGTTATTGATAGCGGCGATACCAAGACAATTGAGGTTGTAGGAACGATTGACAGCAATGCCACAGCCACTGATACTTACCAAGTAGGGGTTGGCAAATTCTATGCCAAGAGGTATTCATCCAATGATTACGCCATCTTACCGAATGAAACAAATGCTTATTCTGCCAATGAGTTAACCGTTAGTGGAGTAGCCTTGTCTGTTAACAGGAACGCAGCCTATTCTGGCGTGAGAGTATCTAAGGGAGTGAGTGCTGCTCAAGTGGGTGAGTTTGTTTTATCAGCTTCAGCAGCTGATGATATAAGGGTTTCAACCCTAAAGGTGACCATGTCAACAACCACTGGAATTCAGAATGTCTATTTAGCCAAAGAAGACGGTACCCAGCTCGGCAACACCATAGGCACGCCGAACACAAACGGAGATGTAGTTACTGTTAACTGGACAATTACCAAGAGTCAGGCAGCAATACTGAAGGTCTTTGCTGATGTTACCACTGATGCTGTAAGTGCTACAGCAAGCAGCAGTATTCCAGCAAGCGGTATTTCAGCTTACGGCGTAAGTTCTGCTAAAGATGCTTCAGGACCCACAGCAGCTGTATACAGTAATTACTTCACCATTGGCACTCCAGCCCTGACAATCAAGAAGAGCGCTTCAGCGCCGATTTCTCAGATTGTTTTGGCCAGTCAAAGCGGCGTTGCTTTGAATGACATTGAGTTTGAAGCAACTTATGAAGATTTAAGCTTAAAAGCAATTACTTTGGAGCTTACTTCAGCAAGCAGCTCTCTGTGGAGTACCACAACGGGCGGTGTAGCTGCCAATATCAACAAGGTTTATCTGTATGATGGTTCAACCTTGTTGAACACAGGCGGTACGCCAGTGGCTAGTGGATTAGCCGGCATAACAGGTATTAATGTCACCCTGCCCGAAGGCACACCGAAAGTCATAACCGTTAAAGCAGATATTACTGGCTCTGGAGCTTTAACTTCCAAGTCAGTCGGTGGAGTTCAGGTTTACTCAACCAGCACCACTTACTTGGGTGTTTACTCATCAACCGGCATAATGAGTACGGGGGTTACCTTAACCAGCAGCGCCCAGTCAAACAACTTCTTGTTTACTGATGCTGCACCTTCTGTGACAGCGGTTAGCGGTTGGGATGGCTCAAAGACAGGTTCTCCTGCCAGTCAGGAAATTGTTGCTAAATACACCATTAAGAACGAGGGTACAAGAACAATGACCTTGAGCGAATTAAGATTGATTGCTACCCTGTCTGGTGCTGGCTCAAGTTCTGATGTAGTCAGTGACCTCAGATTGTACGATAGTGCAGGCACCCAAATAGCTACTTCAACTCTGTACAATGGTTCATTCTCAGGCGCTGCGATTACTCAAATGGCTGGCGCTACAACAAGCTATGTGAAGTTTGCTGTTGACACCTATGCCACAGAGAATGCGCTTGGCGCTCAAGAGATTGCAGCTGGTGCTTCAAAGACCTATATTGTTAAAGCCAATACCCTGAGTGTTGAAGCTGGTGAGGGTACCCCAGGTCAGGTAATAGTAAGATTGAGCACTCAGGTTGATGGTAACAAGGGGTATGACTCAACCGAAGTCTCAGCCAGCCCAGCTGGTGAAGAGTTGTACTGGAAAGATAGTTATGTTTTCTACAAATACACTCCATCTGGTGGAAGCGAACTATCTACTCTAGTGGCTTGCGATTCTGTTCCGGTTTACGGAGCTACGATGGAATACTAATTCTGTTGGAATTTGTCTCTCCTTGCGGAGACACCCCGCCCTTTCTTCTGAAAGGGCGGGGTTTTGTTTAAGGATATTTTATGTTAGAATAATTGAGTTGTTGTATTAAGATAGAGGCAGGCATGAATGGAAAATTTTTGAAAAATTTTTATACAGCCGTTTTTCTGGCAATTCTGTTTTTGCCGGTTTTTGTTTTAGCTGATACCGAGGGTCAAATTACAAAATTCTTTGTTGAGAAAACTCATGATTTAGCAGAAAGAGAAGAAATTGAGGCTGTTTTAGAAAAAGTTTCTCAAAAAGGTTATTTTTATCTTGAGAATGAATGGTATGAGAACTTAACCGAAGGTGAAAAAGAAATTATAGACCAGAGCTTGGAGACTTTAGGTCAAGAGTTTGACGAGACTATTTATCCAAAACTAACCTCAATTTATGGCTTTGAATGGAGGCCAGGCATTGACAATAATTCTCGGGTGACAATCCTGTTTCATCAAATGAAGGAGGGGGTGGCTGGTTATTTCCGCAGCCAGGATGAATCACCAAAGCTGCAATCTTCAGATTCAAATCAAAGAGAAATGCTTTATCTCAACGCAAACTATTTGGCATACCCTCTTGCTAAAAGTTTCTTAGCCCATGAATTTGTCCACTTAATAGTCTTTAATCAAAAAGACAGACTGCGGGGAGTGTCTGAAGAAACTTGGCTAAACGAGGCCTTGGCAGATTATGCCCCAACCTTAATTAGTTATGATGCTGATTACGAAGGAAGCAACTTACAAAAAAGGGTTAAGGTGTTTATTGAGAATCCTTCAGATTCTTTAACGGGATGGAAAGAGGAAAGGGCGGATTATGGTGTGATCAATGTTTTTTTGCAGTATTTGGTTGACCAATATGGAGTTGGAATTTTAGTTGATTCTTTGCAGTCTTCAAGAGTTGGGGTTAATGCTGTTGAGCAGGTGCTATTAAAAGATGGCATTCAAAAAGAATTCTCAGATATTTTTAGTGACTGGGCAATAGCGGTTTTACTTAACGATTGCACAATTGGTAGGAATTATTGTTACAAAAATGAGAACTTAAAAGAACTTAAAATTGTACCTTCCCTAATCTATTTTCCCTCAACCCAAAGAACTGCATTTTCTTTGGATTACAGTACTGAGGAATGGGCAGGTAATTGGTACAGGATTATGGGCGGGGGAGAGAATTTAAAAGTTACCTTTCAAGGTGATAAAGCTGGAAAATTTAAAGTGGCATATGTGCTGTGCCAAAATAGCCAGGGATGTTTAGTTGGTTCTTTAGAGCTGGATGATTTGCAAAAAGGAGAAATCTCTTTTGGAGAATTTGATAAACAATATTCTTCTTTAACGTTAATTCCTATTGCTGAGCCAAAGATTTCTGGTCCTGACGATAGTGATATCCTTTATAATTTCTCTATTTCAGCTGAAACTGTCTTTCAAAATAATAGCGAGGAGAAATTAATTGAAGAGCTTAAAGCAAGAATCGCTGAGCTTCAAGCTCAAATAGCAGCTCTTCAAGCCAGAATCGCTGAAATTTTACAAAAAAAGGTTTCTTGCCAAGGATTTGAAAGAAACCTCTATTATGGTTTAACCTCTCAAGAGGTCAGCTGTTTGCAAGAATTTTTAGCTTCACAAAAAGATATTTACCCCGAAGGTTTAATAACAGGCTTTTTCGGCACTTTAACCCAAAAAGCTGTTATCCGCTTTCAAGAAAAATATAGCTCTGAAATCTTAATCCCCCTGGGCTTGACTAGCGGAACTGGCTTTGTCGGCCCTTCCACCCGCGCTAAAATCAACCAAATTATCAGTCTTTAGCAAGGCACTACTGAACAATCGAGCCCAACCCCCTAATCTTTTGGTTCGAGTCCTACCTCCGGAGCAATGCGTCAAATTCAGGGTCTAAAGCCCTGTTTTTGCTTGCATTGGTAAGGTTTTGCCCTGGTTCGAAAATTTTAGGTTGAGCCTCAGCTAATTTTGCTAGTTTCGAACCATTTGTGAATTTAACAGCTTGAGAGAGTATCTCAAACGGCTTTGTGTAGTTAAAAGAAAGCTTTCCTTCGTTTAACCATAGATTATCAAAAACCAATCCAATAAGCTGCCTTTTTTCTTCTAAATTAGCCTTCCGGAATATCTTTTTAGCCTTTTGAGAAAGCTCATAGATATTAATGCCTAATTCAAAGTATTTGTTGCTTGCTTGAGAATGTTTTTCAATAGCTTGGGTAACTGATTCTTTCTCTTCTGTGTATTGCTTAAACTTTCTTTCGTAGAAGTCTTTATTAATTTTCTCATCAAGCTTATCATCATAAAGCTTGTCTAACCTCTGCTTTATCTTTTCATATCTTTGTTTTAATTCATTTAAAGCAGCAGAATGA